>DAIMEC010000132.1:0-2926 GCA_036725465.1 Bacillota bacterium
GCTCAGGGTCATAGCCGGCCCCTCGTTTATATTATTCGTTCCCATGGCTATTTTTCTGTCTATTATTTTAACTTCTTTTCCCGGCCCGGGATAATCCGTAGTCTTCAATCCTTCAGGCACCTTGCCGTTTATTCCCACATCGATCACCATGAGATCCGTTCCGAACTCTTTTGCCAGGGCTCCTACCCCTGTCTTTTTCATTGTAAAATTTATAGTCTGTGCCATTGTCACGGATAAAGGTGCCGATGCCACACCTTCCGCAATGACCCCGTTATCGGCGCACATGATAATAATACAGGGTTTTTCTATTCTGCTTATGGGACTTCCTGTAATACCCGCCAGCCTTATGCTTATCTCTTCCAGTCTGCCCAGGCTGCCCGGAGGCTTAGCCAGTTTTTCCTGCCTTTTAGCGGCTTCTTCCATTGCCTCTTCATTCAGTTTTTTTATTTCTATCACTGTTTTTTTCATACATTTATAGTATCACAAAAACAGCATCCGAAAACACCAAAGTTCAAAAGGATGCTGATTTTCGCGCTCTTTTTTTCTTTTTTTGCTCTGCATTTCATGCCTGCTTGATTTGCAGGATCCCGGTAAAAGTCCTCTACTTTCCTATTAGTGTTCCGGCCATCTTTACGGCATCGATAGCATTGTCGGAATAACCGTCAGCGCCTATCTTCTCGCTCCACTGCCTGCTGACCGGAGCTCCTCCTACCATTATCTTGACTCTGTCTCTTTTGCCCGCTTCGCTGATCATCTCGATAACATTTTTCTGATTTTCCATGGTGGTGGTGAGCAGGGCAGAGAGACCTATTATATCAGGCTGGATCTCATCGATGGAGCTTACCACCTTTTCGTTGGGCACATCTGCTCCCAGATCATAAACTTCATAACCGTTGGCAGTCATCATGGCTCCCACTATGGTCTTTCCTATATCATGCACATCTCCCTGAACTGTGGCAAGAACCACCTTTCCGGTCTTTGTGTTATTGTCAGCGCACTTCTTCAGTTCTTCATCAAGGACTCCCAGAGCCGCTTTCATGGCATCGGCAGCACATACAAGTTCAGGCAAAAAGAATTCTTCTTCTTCATAAAGCCTGCCCGCCTCATTTATGCCTTTTAGAAATCCATTGTCCATGGCAGCCACAGGATCGATTCCGCTGTCAAGGGCTTTTTGCGCCAGTTCGGCAGCCTCTTCTTCCTCGCCTTCCAAAACCGCATTTTTCATTTCTTCAAATAACTGTTCCATTTTTTCCTCCTGTATCAAGAACTCATTTTTGCTTTTGCTTCTTCCATGATCTCTCTTATTACTTTTTCTGTATCCCGGTCAAGGAACCCGGCGGGCTCCTCAGAAAGAATGTCAACTACTCTTTTATGAGCCACCGAATACATATCCGGACTGCCCAGGGAGATCCATTCATCATGAGAATTTCTGTCTATCAGATTCCCGGGCCTGTAAAACTCATCGCTCCTGAAAAGTTTTCTTGTACTTTTCTGTTTCAGGAAATGGCCTTCAGGTCCTACGGCCTTTATATCTTCAAGAAGGTCCTTTTCTTCTGACGGATCTATACCTCTTCTAATACGGACCGCATAACGGAAAAGTTCGTCATCTATTATCATCTGTTCCGGAGAAAGTGTCATGCTGCTTTCAATAAGACCTATGCCCTGCACCACATCCACACTTGCCGCTATAAGAGGCTCCATGGTCATGTATTTTTCAAGTATCGCTTGCATACCCGGTTCTTTGGAATCCGAAAGGCATCCTGCGACTTCAGTGGGAAATCCGTAGTATCTGCCCATCTGGGTCATCGCCGTAAGCTGCAGCGCCGTTTCGGGAGCTCCCTCCAGGAATATGCCGCTTTTCATGTTTATGGATCCCAATGCTGCGCCGTAGATTATGGGAGTCCCCGGATTGCAGAGTTGAAATATCACAAAGCACGACAGGGCTTCCGCGTTGGCCATTGCAACATTTGTAAAAAGGCTGGCGGGTCCGGTGCTTCCGCAGGCCGGCATGGGATATGCCAGTATCGGTGCCTCATATTTGGTCAGTTCCATGGTGGCTTCCAGCATTGTATGGTCGTGGCAAAGGGGTGCAACAGTACAATAGGTGGCCGAGTATATCTTTCTTTTCCTGACTTCCTCCCAGCTTCCCAGAATGGCCTTTGCCATTTCCATATGATAGCCTACGCCCTTCATGCTGGTTTCCTCGTCCTGGTAATGCTTACTGCTGTTTATATAAAAAAGTCCGGTTTCCGTTACGCCCGCAGCCTTGGGAGGCAGATCGGCCGCCACGATGGGAGCCCATCCTATACTTCCCTGATCCATGGTCTGGAATATCCTGAAACTGTTTTCTATGTCTTTTGTCGTCCCCGGTCTTTTTTTTCTGCTGCCGTGATCCAGAACGTACATACCGCAGCCGTCGATGTTATGGGTGGGAAATGCAGCTGGCAAACTAAGATCATATTTCGGATCCGGTGCTCCCAGCGTGAATTCTTTTGGTGCTGTTTGAAGGGCCTTCTTCACCATGTCTTCATTTATATATGCTATCTCTTTTTCTCTGTCTATTTCTGCTCCGGCGTCTTCCAGCAGATCCAGCGCCTTTTCGCTGGGGAATTTGACCCCGGTTTCTTCAAGTATCCTTATGCTGTTTTTATGTATGGTCCTGATTTCCTCATCGCTGAGTACTTTTGACTGCATCAGCATTTTTTTCTCCTTTCTGCTCTGATCTGAACTTCTTTTATGCTCTAAGTTCTTTTTCTTGCTCTGAACTTCTTTTATGCTCTGAACTTCTTTCATGCTCTAAGTTCTTTTCTTGCTCTGAACTTCTTTTATATATTAAACCCTATAATCAAATAATAGGTCTTTCTGCCCGGGAATAGGGGTATATTTTTGTTGTTATCAGGGTATATTTTTGATATCATTGATTTAT
>DAIMEC010000133.1:0-2924 GCA_036725465.1 Bacillota bacterium
TTATGCAGTATTCTCCGATCTGCTTTTCATCCCTGAACAAAACAGCAAAGGGTTTCTCTTCCCTTGCTTTTATTTCTCTTAAGGCTGATGTTGCTTCCTGATTTTTCGGATCTGCCATAAGATTGTATCCACCCATGCTTTTGAATGCAATGACTTTTCCTTTTTTCAGAAGAGATGCCGCATATTCCAATATTTTTCTGTTTCTTTTTGTAAGATCTTCGTCATTTTGTATATTCTCTTCATCTTCGGGATACATTTCCATCTGGGGACCGCAGTCATAGCAGGATATTGTCTGGGCATGGTATCTTCTGTTTCTTATATCCTTATATTCTTCCCGGCAGTACCTGCACATATCAAAATCCACCATGGAAGTGTTGTCCCTGTCATAGGGAAATCTGTCAGTTATTGTGTATCTGGGCCCGCAAACCATACAGCTTATAAAAGGATGCCCCCTCCTTGGATCATCCTCATCATTCATTTCCCTTAAACAATCGGGACAAACAGCAAGATCTGCCGGTATCATGGCAGTCTCTTTGTCGCCGTCATCACTTTGTTTTATGGTAAAATGACCGAAAAATTCAAGAGGCAGAGTTTCTCTGCTTATATGAACGATCTCAGCCGGTACGGGCTTTTCTTTTTTTAGTACGTCCAGGAATTCTGTTATTCGCTCTTTTTTGTCGGTAACAGTTATTTCGACCAGTCCCCCAATATTGCGGACACGGCCTTTTATGCCCATATCGTAGGCTATCCTGGCCACATAAGGTCTGAATCCAACGCCCTGGACTATGCCCCATAATTTGATTTTTTCCGTTGTTTGTTTTTTCATTTTATCATTCAGCCACAAATATTCAATTAATATTATAATTCCTTTCAGTAGTATATACAATTTATATTTTTGCACAAAGTTGAATATAATTTTTTGTTGTCTTACAATGAAAAACGTTGACTTTTCAATATTTTTTTGATATATTATTATCCGTTGGATTTATTTTTAATTTTTTGGCACAAAGTTTGTGAATTACATTTAGGAGGTGCATTTTTTTGAGAGAACAATGGAACTCTAAACTGGGCTTTTTACTGGCAGCCATCGGTTCTGCCGTAGGCCTTGGCAATATATGGCGTTTCCCGTATATTTGCGCAGAAAACGGAGGCGGGGCCTTTTTGGTTCCCTACTTCTTCGCCATAATAACAGCAGGTATTCCTATACTTATTCTGGAATACACCATAGGCAAAACCTACCGTGCCGGCGCTCCCACGGCCCTGGCCAGAATAAACAAAAGATTCGAATGGCTGGGCTGGGCACAGGTAATGGTGGCTTTCCTCATAACCGTTTATTATTTTGCAATAGTAGTATGGGTGGTAAGCTACTTAGGATTTTCGTTTACAGAAGCATGGGGCAAAGATCCCACTACTTTCTTTATAAGCTATCTGGGTCTTACAGAAAGCGGCACACAACTGGGAGGAATACAATTGAATCTTGTGATACCGTTCCTTATTGTGTGGGTGCTGGCTGCGGTCATACTTTATGCAGGCATAAAGAAAGGTATTGAAATTGCATGCAAGATTTGTCTGCCTATACTTCTTGTAATGGTTTTTGTACTGGTTATAAGAGGTTTAACTCTTCCCGGTGCAGTAGATGGTCTGGAGTACATGTTCAAACCTAACTGGGGAGCCCTTACGGATTCCAGTGTGTGGGTAGCGGCATACGGACAGATATTCTTCAGTTTGTCCATAGCCTTCGCTATAATGATCTCCTACTCCAGTTATCTTCCAAAAAAGACCGACGTTGTAAACAGCGCATTCATAACTGCAACGGCAAATCACGGTTTCGAAGTATTTGCAGGCATTGGCGTATTTTCCATCTTGGGATATATGGCCTTGCAGCAGGGTGTTGCCGTAGAGGAAGTTGCCGGTGCCGGCGTTGGTCTGGCATTCATGACATTCCCCACAGCCATAAGCACACTGCCTGCCCTGAATGCATTCTTCGGAGTATGTTTCTTCGGAGCTCTTTTCACAGCCGGTATTACTTCACTGATTTCCATCATACAGGCAGTTGTAACAGGTATAATGGATAAATTTGATATGTCACACAAAAAGGCTGTTACCATGGTCATTGTTCCTGCTTTCATCGTAAGCCTTCTGTTCATAACAGGTGCAGGTCTTACAATACTTGATATCGTCGATGCATTCGTAAACAACATTGGCGTTGCCGGATGCGGTCTTCTTGAAGTCCTGCTTATCGGATGGTTCTTCAGTCCGGAGAAACTCAGAGAAGCTGCCAACGAGTATTCCAATTTCAGCGTTGGCAAATGGTGGACTTACTGCCTGAAAATCGTTACTGTAATCGTTCTTGGTGTTATGCTCGTGCTCAATATCAAAACTTATATCACCGAAGGTTACGGCGGATATGCCCAGCTCGATGTAACTCTTTACGGATGGGGCGCGGTTCTCATAATAGTACTCGGATCAATAATCTTCACATCCATGAAAGGCAAGGACGGCTACAGGGATCTCAGCAAGATCGCCGAAAAGGAGGTAAACTGATATGAGTGCAAGTGCAATAATAATGATGATAATAGGCTGTGGAGCTCTTTGGGGCGGCTGTGCAACAGCTGTAATAATCAACATGAGACACAGCAAAAAAGAAAAACAACAGCAATAACATTGACAAAAAGAGCCGGTAAACCGGCTCTTTCAGACTGTAGACAAAAGTCCGACCTCGGAAACGAGGCAACGGACTTTTTTCTATTGCATGTGTTAAACACCGAACGAAAGTGAATATCGTTGAAAATTTGTGAAAACCCGCATAAGTGAAGAAAATAGTTGTTTAACAAGGGAACCTCCCCTATATGAAGATGGATTGCCGGGCTTTGCAGGATTGTGATCTCTGTATTTCCAAAGCATATTTGCAAGCTTTTTCATGT
>DAIMEC010000134.1:0-2883 GCA_036725465.1 Bacillota bacterium
TTCTTTCTTCAGATACCTCTGTGGCAGGCACTTTGTACCTTACCGTAGAGACAATTTCCCTGAAAGTCCGGTTTTCCATTGCCCACCGGCATATCAGCGCCAGATCCTCTGCAGTTGTCACATGCCCTGTCACATCATTAAGACCGTTGGGATTTTTGTAGAATGTGTTTTCTGCGCCCAGTTCATGGGCTCTTTTGGTGGAAAGTTCCGCAAATTCCTCGACGCTTCCCGAAACCTCTTCCGCCAGAACAACTGCCGCATCATTTGCCGACCACACCATCATCGAATAAAGAAGTTGTCTGACTGTCAGCTGTTCTCCCTTCTTTAGAGACATTACATGCCCAAGAAGATCCATATCTCTGCTTATAGTGACCTTATGGTCCGGGTCAAGATTTTCTATGGCCAGCATGCAGGTCATTACTTTGGTTATACTGGCAGGCTCCATTACCCGGTCCGCATTTTTTTCATAAATGATTTCCCCTGTTTTGGCATCCATCAGGATAGCTGCACGGGAAGCCGTTTCAGGTTCTTCATCAATACCAAAAACAGGCACTGTCTGAGTAAAAGAAAGTGCCAGAATGATAATTATCAAAACCAGGCTTTTTATATAATTTCTAATGCTTCTCATTTTTGAAAAAAATAATCTGCCAAAGCAAAGCCGCTTCCGAAAAACCGGCCCTTTTCTCCGGATCTCTCGGAAAATTCCCTTGATTCGTCCAATGGCTTTTGTTCAACGCTCCTGTAAATCACATAGGGCACCGGGTCTGAAGAGTGGGTCCTTATGGACAGGGGCGTTCTGTGATCCGGAACTTCCAGTATGCTGAAATCCTCTGAACTGCTTTCCAGATATTCCAATATGGGCTTTAGTACCTTTTCATCTATGATCTCAAGACATTTTATCTTGCCTTCCATATCCCCCTGATGAGAGCATTCGTCAGGACCTTCAATGTGAAGATATACAAAATCCTTTCCGTCTCTGAAAGCTTCTATGGCCGCCCGGGCTTTCCCTTCAAAATTTGTGTTTATTGTGCCGGTGGCACCTTGGACATCCACAGTGGAAAGTCCCGCACATATGCCTATGCCTTTGATAAGGTCCACAGCCGATATGGCTGTGCCTGTTATACCGTATTTTTCTGTAAAGGAAGAAAGAGAGGGCTTCTTTCCCTGACCCCATATCCAGATCGAATTGGCCGGGCCAAGACCCTTTGCTTTTCTGGCTCTGTTTACCGGATGATCATCAAGTATATCATAACTTTTCTTCATCATATCAGCGATAAATTCGCTGCCCCTGCCTTTGGGAAGATGATCTCCGGCTCTTTTGCCCAGCTGATCATGGGGAGGAGTCAATTCCATCTCCGTAGAACCGTTATGAACTATCATCAGATGTCTGTAGCTTACTCCGGTATAAAAGCTTATATTTTTATCTGCAAATTCTTTATTTACCGCCTTTATGAGCTGATCGGCTTCTTCCGTTGATATGTCTCCAGCACTGTGATCGGAAATGATAAGATCTTCGTAGTTGCCTTCACCTTTCAGGGTGACCAGATTTGTCCGAAAAGCCACATCTGTATCAGACATTTCTATGCCTATACTGGCAGCCTCCAGAGGAGAGCGACCCGTAAGAAAAACTGCGGGGTCATATCCCATGACAGACAGGTTTGCCGCATCGCTGCCGGGAGGAACGCCATCGGGTATGGTCTTCACCATACCTGTTTCTCCCAGCTGCGCCAGTTTTTTTATCACCGGCATGTGTGCCTCTTCAAGGGGAGTTTTGCCTCCCAGTTCTTCGATTTTTTCGTCCCCGGCTCCATCGGGAACAAGAATCAGATATTTCATTTGTTTTCTGCCTCAAACTTCTTCATAAACTCAATAAGTGTATCTACTCCTTCTTTCGGCATCGCGTTATATATGCTGGCACGCATGCCGCCTATGGAGCGGTGTCCGTTAAGATTATGCATACCCAGAGCCTTTGCCTCCGAAACGAATTTCTTGTCTTTTTCTTCGTCTCCGGTGACAAAAACCACATTCATTATAGACCTGTCCTTCTCCCTGGTGGGGCATTTGTAGAAATCACTCGAATCTATAAATCCGTACAACTTATTTGCCTTTGCTTTGTTCTTCTTCTCGATGACGGATATCCCTCCGTCCTTCTTTATCTTTTTGAAAACCTGCCCTGCGATGTATATGGCAAAGCATGGCGGAGTATTATATGTGGAGCCGTTATCTGAATGTGTCTTGTAATCCAGATAAACAGGAATGTTTTTATCTGCAAATCCCAGAAGATCTTCCCTGGCTATGACAATGGTCACGCCTGCAGGTCCTATGTTCTTCTGTGCTCCTGCATAAATAAGGTCGAATCTGCTGACATCGATTTTCTCCGAAAGTATGCATGAAGACATGTCGCTGACCAGCGGGATGTCTCCTGTATCGGGTATGTAGGGGAACTTTGTTCCGTAAATCGTGTTGTTGGAAGTTATGTGTACATAATCCGCATCTTCCCTGAAATCTCCCCTTGTGACTTCGGGTATGTATGAAAAGTTATCCTCTTCGGAAGATGCTGTTATTTTGATATCGCCGAACTTCTTTGCTTCCTTGGCAGCCTTTTTTGCCCAGGATCCCGTTATAAGATAGTCCGCTTTTTTTGATTTTCTCATAAGGTTCATGGGGACCATGGAAAACTGCAGCGTCGCACCTCCCTGGATGAACATTACCCTGTAGTTTTGCGGTATTTCCATTATTTCCCTGAGATCTGCTTCCGCATCAGAAATAATGGCTGCAAATTCCCCGGAACGGTGGCTCATTTCTATTACAGATTCACCGCATCCTTTATAATTCGCAAGATCTGCTGCTGCTTCTTCTATTACTTCAAGCGGAAGCATGGAT
>DAIMEC010000135.1:0-2815 GCA_036725465.1 Bacillota bacterium
GTTTGCAGAAATGATGCTTATCGACACATCTGAAAATCTCACCCACATAAGTCAAGCCTGCGGCTTTTCTTCTCCCGATTACTTCAACAAATGCTTTAAGGCCCTCCACGGTAAAACCCCTGCCCAGTACAGGAAATCTTTTGTTCAAAGGGCACGGATATACGGAAAACCATTATCAGAAAAAAAAGCTCTTGAACTTCTCAAGACTTATCTCCCCCCTTCGGACAATGTCTTTTTGAACGGCATATCCTTTGAAGCGGTTTTGCATACGGACTTCATGCGGACCTCCGGCGAGGATTTTTCGGGACTGTTCAGGCGCAGACTCATAATAGACTCTAATGATGACCTTCTGAAATTAAAAGGACTTGAACGGGAACTTCGATATCTCAACTTTTCTTCTGTTGCTTTAAGTTATGATTTTATGAATGGCATCAAAAATGGCAACAGTCTTAAAGATGCCGAATCCTATCTCGATTCTTTCGGGCTCCCTGTGGAAAAGCTGACTTCTTCTCTCGCTCCGTATATGCAGACATACAGCGAAAAAGTAAGACCTGCGGATACTGCCGCAATGATCTTTAAGACAGCTTGCCCCGGGGTTTTCCTTTCAGGAGAAAAGAATTCCCTTTTCTCCCAAAAAGCCGTAGCTACACCATATTACTTCACATTTTGTGCCCTTGCTGATATTTCAGGCAACGTGACGGTTTCCCAGGAACAGGGAATGGCAATAAAGGGTCACGAGTCTCTTTTTATCATCCTTTTTAACAAAGATGAAAAACGCTCTCTGAAGTACAGGGTAAACATAAAAAACCTGCCCGAAAAATGCTGTATGGTTTCCAAACATTTTTGCGGGCAGGATAATCAGTATGATATACCTTTAGATACCGGTCCCTTAAAAATCATTCCCGAACGCTTAAGGGTTCATCTGAACTCCGCCTTCTGCGGCAAAACTTCCTTTTCTTCATTGACCGGTGCAAATGACATGCCTGTGATCTTTGACCTTTCTCCCGGAAGTCTTGCCGTTGTTGAAATAATAAAAACGGATATTTGATTTGCCTTTTCAGCAGTTTTTTACTCTTTCTTCGGCTCTATTTTTTTGTCTACGATAAAAAGTATTATACCGAGAACTATCAGAACAAGGCCTCCCCATTTTAATATCTCCAGCATCTGGGGAACTTTATCTCCGAACATATCATAATCTCCGGGCCCCCACTCTCCGTAGTCTATCTCATACCACCTGAGCCAGAACTGTCCCAGGAATGCAAATATGCCGGTGAGGAAAGAGAACAATCCAAGCCTGGAAATGTCTCCTGCTGCCAGTTTTGTTTTCTGGTTCAGAGGATATTTCACGGGGTCGTTTTTGGCAAGGCCGCCCTTTACCCATTTGAATAACATATATGCCAGAGGTCCTGTGCTTATACCGACAAGTCCCACAAGAAAATAGTCTGTTCCGTTTATGAGCAGTGCAAAAATCGATATAATAAGAGGCATCATGGTGAAAAAGTAAAGTCCCACTTTGCCTCCCGGCATTACATACTGCCCATTGGCTCTTCTTTCTTCTATGGGGTATATCTTGCGGAGCTTTATTGTGCAAAGGGGAAGTATCATATAAAGAGCCAGTATGAAAACCACTTCTGTGTTAACGAGAGTGGCAAAATCAAACTGTGCCAGGAACAGTGTCACTAAGGCCAGCGACAATATGCCCACTGACGGCACACCCCTCTTTTTGCTTACTTTTACCAGAGTCCTTGGGAATAGATTGTCATCAGCCATTACAAAGAATCCTCTTGATCCCGAGGCAAGATATGTGTTGAATATGGCGCACTGGGAAATTATAGCTATAAAAAGGAATATATATCCCCATGCCTGTCCCAGATTTTCTGTCAGTACAGTTGCATAGCCAACGGAGCTGCTGTCAAACCCTCCATCCGTGGACCAGTTTTCCCAGTTTCCCACAGATGCCAGTCCTCCAACTGTAGGCAGCACATATGTAAGTGCAATAAGAGGCATGGCGATAAGCAACCCTTTTGGTATCACCTGAGGATTTTTTACTTCTCCTGCCAGGGTGGAAATACACTCATATCCGCAGTACATCCATACACAAATACATATCCCTCCGCCTATTCCGTCAAGTATCCCATAGTCTTCCGGTACAAAGGGCTCCATGGGGTTATAGTTCCAGTTTGCAAATCCGACTACGGCAACCACTGCAAAAGCGCCTACTATCAGTATGGAAAAGACTGTACTGGCTTTGCTTACTTCCCTTATGCCCAACAGGTTTATTATGGTAAAAAATGCTATCATGGCAACTTTTATGGCGAAGGCCGTTGCATCGGGCATGGGTATGAACTGTCTGGCGTATCCCACTACCAGAGCCACATAAACGCCGTTGGTCACATAAATAGATACGGTGTTCCACCATCCTGCCTGAAATCCCCAGAATTCGCCGAAGGCTTTCTGTGCCCATACATATACACCGCCTTCAGCCGGAATTACAGATCCCATTTCAGCACAGATATTGCTTATTGGCCAGGCCCATATTATGGGGAAAACGCAAAGCAGGGTTATGGTCATCCCCGGTCCTGCTTCGGGTATCATTTCTTCTATACCGAAAGCTCCTGCTGCAACGAGACAGTATATAAGGAACACTACGCCGCCAATGCGTACATCATATTTCTTAAGTCCCGCAACACCTTCTGTCTTTTGCTGAGTCATACTGCCGGCTTGGTTTTCCTTCATGATTTTACCTCCTTAATAAAATGCACGGTCTGTAAAGTTAAGAATGAAAAATGAGGCACCAACCCTTTGTGATACAATG
>DAIMEC010000136.1:0-2814 GCA_036725465.1 Bacillota bacterium
CCGCCCGGGATGTCATTATCCTGTAGGGCTCACCTGTTCCTTTTGTTACAAGGTCGTCGATCAGAACTCCTATATATGCTTCACTTCTGTCAAGAACAAAGGGTTCTTCCCCGTCGATTTTCAAAACGGCATTTATTCCTGCCATTATTCCCTGGGCCGCCGCTTCTTCATATCCCGAACTGCCGTTTAGTTGTCCTGCACAAAACAGATTTTCTATGCTGCGGTTTTCCAGGCTCATCTTAAGCTCCTGGGGATCGATGCAGTCATATTCAATTGCATATCCGGGTCTTACGATCTTTAATTTTTCAAGGCCTTCGATGGTTTTATAAAAATCCTCCTGTATGTCTTCGGGAAGACTGGTGGCCATGCCCTGCAGGTAGACTTCATCGGTATCCGTGCCTTCAGGCTCAACAAAAAGCTGATGTCTCTTTTTGTCGGAAAACCGGTTGACTTTATCTTCGATAGAAGGACAGTATCTGGGACCTATACCTTCAATGTATCCGCCGTAAAGGGCTGATTTTTCAAGGTTCTCCCTTATTACGTCGTGGGTTTTCTCATTGGTATATGTAAGCCAGCATGAAATTTGTTCCTTTTCTATATTATCATTCATAAAAGAAAAGGGTGTTATAATATCGTCCCCCTTCTGCTCTTTCATTTTGCTTTTATCGACGGAGGAGCCCAATGCTCTTGCCGGCGTTCCGGTTTTGAATCTTCGCAAGGGTAAACCATGCTTTTTTAAGTTATCCGCCAGCATTATGGATGGAGAAAGACCGTTGGGACCACTGTCATAGGAAATGCTTCCAATAAATATCCTTCCCCTTAAGAATGTTCCTGTTGCCAAGATGACCGCTTTGCATTTATATTCCACCCGGGTTTTTGTTATAACACCTTCGACCTTTCCTCCGTTTATGATTATATCCGTTGCTTCCTCCTGTTTCAGATCAAGGTTTTTCTGCTTTTCTACGGTTTTCTTCATTTCCTGATGATAAAGCTGCTTGTCTGCCTGGGCTCTTAGGGAATGCACAGCGGAACCCTTGGCAGTATTAAGCATTTTGCTCTGTATAAAGGTCTTATCGATATTGATGCCCATCTCTCCACCAAGGGCATCTATTTCTCTGACAAGGTGACCCTTTCCCGTTCCTCCGATCGAAGGGTTACAGGGCATCATGGCCACCGATTCCAGATTTATTGCCAGGAGAAGGGTTTTTTTGCCAAGACGTGCAGAAGCAAGAGCCGCCTCGCATCCCGCATGACCGGCTCCAACCACAATTACATCATATTCTCCCATAGAACAACTCTTCATCTTACTTCCCAAGGCAGAATCTGGAAAAAACCTCTTCTATTATATCGTCTGTAACCGTTTCTCCCGTGATCTCGCCCAAAAAATCATAACTTCTTTTTATATCCACCTCAATAAACTCCAACGGTTCACCTTTTGATATCATTTTTCCTGCATCATCCAGAGCCTTTGCAGCTTCTTTCAGTAACATTTCATGTCTTGCATTGGTCACCAGTAAACTGTTTTCCTGTTTTACATGTCCTCCGTAAACAAGTTTTTCGATTTCCTCTTCTATCTCCGAAAGCCCCTCACCGGATAATAAAGATGTCTCTATCAGATAGCAGCTTGAAAGGGTCTTCTTTATTTCGTCCGTCTCCAGCTTTTTCTGAAGATCGGTTTTATTTATCAGTACAATGGTTTTTTTTCCATCGATAGCTTCCATTATTTCTCTGTCTTCTTCCGTGAGTTTTTGGCTGGCATCCAGCATGAAGACTATAAGATCCGCTTTCTCCGATGCACTCTTGCTTTTTTCTATTCCTATTCTCTCAATGTGGTCATCGGTATCGTGAATGCCGGCCGTATCTGTTATCTTTACCGGAATACCTTTAATGCTTATCGTTTCTTCGATGGTATCTCTCGTTGTCCCGGGAATCTCGGTCACTATGGCTCTTGACTCTCGAAGCAAAGCATTCATTAATGAGGACTTTCCCACATTGGGTCTTCCCACGATGACCACGTCAAGTCCTTCCTTTATTATTCTTCCTGTATTCGCTGAATCTATTAGAAATCCAATCATATCGCCTATTTGCGATGAGCTTTTTTTCAGATCTTCGTAAACTATTGATTCTATGTCTTCATCCGGATAATCAATGTTGACGGCTATCTGTACGAGAATATCTTTTATTCTGTTTCTTATATCTGCTATTTCTTTTGAATACTTCCCCGAAAGCTGATCCATGGCAAGACCAAAACCCTTGTCGGTCTTCGCCTTTATAAGATCTATCACTGCTTCCGCCTGGGAAAGATCCAGCCTGCCGTTTATAAATGCTCTTTTGGTAAACTCACCTTTTTCGGCAGGTCTTGCGCCCATGGACAATACCAGCGCCAGGGTTTTCCGAAGGGAAATAATACTTCCGTGACAATTTATTTCCACTATGTCTTCCTTTGTATATGTAGCTGGACCTTTCATGAAAACAGCCAGGGCCTCGTCTATTTTTTCTCCGGTTTTCGGGTCTGTTATCGTTCCGTAAATCAGTTTTCTGTTTTCGCCGACTTTCTTTTTTCTTTGGTTTTTATGACCTTCTTTTAAAGCGGCATCAAAAGCCGGAACAAATATATCGGTAAGTATTTGTTCCGCCGCATCACCGCTTATTCTTACTATTCCTATACCTCCCTCGCCGTAGGCTGTGGAAACAGCTGCAATGGTATCTTTCATTTTTCTCCTTTTAAAAAATGGCCCGTGATACCACGGGCCATTACGGTTTTTCTATTTATGCTCGATTATAACCCTTCTGTATGGTTCTTCACCTTCACTT
>DAIMEC010000137.1:0-2808 GCA_036725465.1 Bacillota bacterium
TACCACCCTTACTGTTAGCACTCAAACATAACGAGTGCTAATCATGTTCATAATCTAACATTATTGAACAGGCATGTCAATACTTTTGGTAAAATTTTTTATAAATATGGTTTTAATTGTGATTTCGCTTGTGATCTCAGTTGAGATTTCAGTTCCCCGCTGTTTCCCAGTTCATAGCACATTTTACGGCCTGATGCCATTTTTTCATGCGAAAGGACCGCTCTTTTGAACCGATAGAAGGCTTGAAACGTTTGTCGGCACTGCAGTTGCCGGCAATATCTTTTTCGTCCTCCCAGTAACCTGTGGAAAGCCCCGCAAGATAGGCGGCTCCCAGAGAAGTGGTCTCTATGCAGGCAGGTCTTATTACATCCCGATCCAGTATGTCCGCCTGGAACTGCATAAGAAAATCGTTTGCACTGGCTCCTCCGTCTGCCTTCAGGTCAGTCAGTGTACTTTCAAGATCGGAGGCCATGGCATCGGCCAGGTCTCTGGTCTGGAACGCCATTGATTCAAGGGCGGCTCTTACGATATGGTTTTTGTCCGTTCCTCTTGTTATGCCCAGTATGGTTCCTCTGGCATAGGGATCCCAGTATGGGGCACCCAGCCCTACGAAAGCAGGAACAAAATAGCATCCAGCCGAATCGGAAACCGAAAGGGCCATTTTTTCTGATACTGCCGCATCATCAAAAAGCCCCAGTTGGTCTCTTAACCACTGTATGGCTGCACCTGCCACAAAGACAGAGCCTTCCAGGGCATAATAAACGGTGTCTCCTATCCCCCAGGCTACAGTCGTTATAAGTCCGTTTTTGGAAAATACCGGTTTCTTGCCTGTGTTCATAAGCATGAAACCGCCTGTGCCGTATGTCATTTTACTTTCTCCGGCTCTGAAGCATTTCTGTCCGAAAAGCGCTGCCTGCTGATCCCCTGCTGCACCCGCAATGGGTATCTCGCTTCCGAAGATGTTAGAAGATGTTTTTCCATAGACCATGCTGCTTTTTACCGGCTCGGGCAGCATATTAGTGGGTATTTCAAATATATCAAGAAGTTCATTGTCCCATTTCATGGTATTTATATTGAACATCATGGTCCTTGATGCATTGGAATAATCAGTCACATGGACTTTTCCTCCGGTAAGTTTCCATATGAGCCAGGTTTCCACTGTGCCGAAAAGAAGTTTGCCTTCTTCAGCCTTTTTTCTTGTTCCGTTTACATTTTCAAGTATCCATTTTAGTTTGGTTGCTGAAAAATAAGCATCGGGTAAAAGACCGGTTTTTTCTCTTATTTTATCTGTAAGTCCCAGGGCTTTCAGTTCATCGCAGTACTCCGCAGTCCTTCGGCACTGCCATACAATGGCATTGTAAACAGGTATTCCGGTGTCTTTATCCCATACGATGGCGGTCTCTCTTTGATTGGTTATTCCTATGGAAACGATGTTTTCGTGGGTGGCGTTTATCTTTGCCATTGCCTCCTGAGCCACCGAAAGCTGAGAAGACCATATTTCCATGGCATCATGTTCAACCCATCCGCCCTTTGGATATATCTGGCGGAATTCTTTCTGGGCAAGACTTTTGATCCGGCCTTTTCTGTCATAAATAATGCACCTGGAGCTGGTCGTTCCCTGGTCAAGGGCCATAATATATTTTTCCATGGTTGTTCTCCTTTTCCCGGTTTTGCACCGGATACACTTCAAATGTATGTCTCGTGTATATCTAATGTATATCTAATGTATATCTCATGCTGAGGTCGATCCTATACGAATTCGCTCATTATATCATTTGAATGATCTATCCCCTTTTCTGTAAGGGCGATACCTGTTCCGGTGATATTTAGAAGTCCTTTTTTTCTGTATTTGAATATTATGTCTGCTCTTTCTCTATATGCCCTGAAAAAATCCATCCCGAATCTCTTTGTGAAATCAGCGAAATTTATGCCATCCGTCTTTCTGAGAGCAGTGAAACAGTATACGGCCATGCTTTCTTTGATGGTATCGGTATGATAACTTTTCAGGTCGATGGGCAGATATCCTTTTCCTGTAAGCCTCAGGTATGTTTCCATACTTTCGGTATTTTTGAACCTGCTGCCCGTAATCGATCCTGCCGGATCCCCGCTCATTTCTCCGGAAAGGTTTTTTGTTATATATGAAGAGGCACCGAGTCCGGCAGAAAGGTATTCTTCAAAGGACCAGTATTTCAGATTATGCCGGCATTGAAACCCGGGCCTTGCCAGGTTTGATATCTCATAATGCATATAACCTTCGTTTTTGAATGTCCGGAGGGCTTCATGGTACATCCCTCTGACTATGCTTTCTTCTGTAAGATCCAGCAGTCCCTTTTTGTAATTTCTGCAGAAGGAAGTTCCTTCCTCAAGTTGCATGCTGTAAAAAGAAATGTGCTCGGGAGCCAGTTTTATAACTTCGCTGACGGTGTTTTCCCACTGCTTCAAAGTCTGGTCCGGCACTCCGAACATGAGATCAAAATTGATGTTTTCAAAACCTGCATTTCGTGCGTTTTCATATGCATCCAAAATATGGTCTTTTTTGTGGACCCTCCCGAGGTGGACCAGTATCTCATCGTCCATGGACTGGACTCCCATGCTGAGCCTGTTTATGCCTCCGGCTTTATAGGCTCTGAGTTTTTCCCTTGAAAGAGAGTTTGGGTTCCCTTCTATTGTGATCTCCGCATCTTCTGAAACATAGAAATCCCTGTATATTGCTTCAGTTATTCTCTCCGTTTGCTCTGCTGAAGCAAAAGACGGAGTTCCGCCCCCGATGAAAACAGTATCCACAGTGTAATTTTCACTGTACTCTTT
>DAIMEC010000138.1:0-2720 GCA_036725465.1 Bacillota bacterium
CATATGTCCGTCGTGTCCGCAGGCATGCATAAAACCGGGATGTTTTGATGCATAAGAAAGATCACCGCTCTCTGTCATAGGAAGAGCATCCATGTCAGATCTATATGCTGCAGTATCCGGTCTATCGAAATCAAAGAAAGCACAAATCCCGTTTTGTGCTGCTGGTATTATCCTGCAGTTCATTTTCTTCAGTACTGAATGAATATAACTGCGGGTCTTTGTGACCTCAGATCCCGGTTCGGGGATCATATGCAGGTCTCTGCGCCAATTTCTCAAAAGCCCTAGTATTTTTTTTATTTCTTCCTTGGGATGATCCATAATATCTCCTCTGCGGGATGATCCATAATATTCCCTCTGTATATCCTCTTTTCGGCATATATTATCTCAAAAAACAGCGGCTGTCAAAAACTTTTGTTAAAAACAACAAAAAATCCTTGCATACTGCAAACTATTATTGTAGAATGAACAACATAAATCAAAATTCAATAATCATGATAGAGGCGCGAAGCAGAAGAAGATATGGGAGCCGGCAGGCAGAGATCATATCGGAGGCAATCTTCGCCGAATCGGTCAGGCAGGCATGCCGGGTCGGTGGGCATATGGTCAATAGCCATATGACTGTCTACGTTCAGTAGTTGCGCTATCTTTTAATGTATGCATAGTTTTATGTGTATGTTTCTTGGGACCGGCAGCGCATGCCGGTTTTCTATTTCTCCGGACAGGATATGCGTACCATTGGGCAAAAAACTGAAAGTGAAAGGACATTAAAGTAAAATGGGGATCATGGAAATAGGCAAAGTGTCTGTTACCCGTCTGGCAGAAAAATGCGGAACACCGCTTTTGATCTACGACGAAGAAAAGATCGAAAACAAAATAAAAAGTTATATGAGGAATTTTTCTTCCCCGCTTTTTCAGACTGAGGTGGTTTATGCATCCAAGGCTTTTGGCTGTCCGGCAATGATAGAAAAAGTCAAAGATGGCGGCGCCTCGCTGGATGTTGTCAGCGGAGGAGAACTTTATATTGCCAAGGTGTCAGGCATGAACATGGAAAAAGTATATTTCCATGGGAACAATAAAACTTCTGAAGAAATCAGTACGGCATTGGAGTTTGGCTGTGGAAATATTGTGGCGGATAATCTTGAAGAGTTCCGTACAATTATTGAAACCGCAGCCTGCACGAAACGAAAGATAAACTTGATGTTGCGGATAAATCCGAAAGTCGCTGCCCATACTCATGAGTATACAGTCACGGCAGCAGAAGATTCAAAATTCGGAGTTTCCATAGACCATAAAGAAAAAATCGCAGTCCTGATAAAAACTGCAGCAGACAAAAAGGTGACCTTCAAAGGTTTTCATTCACATATAGGTTCTCAGATATTTGAAGCATCTGCCTTTATAAAGGCTGCCGGACTTATGATCGGTCTTTGCAGCTATATGGAAAAGGAGCATGATATCCCTTGTCCGTGGCTGAGCCTGGGAGGAGGATTCGGAATAAAATATACCGCTGAAGATGATCCGCCGGAGACAGAGACCCTTTGCAGAGAACTGATCAGGGGATGTGAGGAAGCGATAAGATCCGCCGGTGTAAAAACCGAAAAAATCATGATCGAGCCGGGCAGGTCCATAGCGGGAGATGCGGGATGTACAGTTTATAAAGTGGGATATGAAAAGATTGCAGGAGATAAAAGATATCTGTTTGTAGACGGGGGAATGGGAGATAATATACGCCCTGCCCTTTACGGGGCAGAATACCCCTGTGACCTGGCAGAGCATATGGGAGATACGAAGGATAAAGAGTATGTGATAGGCGGTAAATATTGTGAATCCGGAGATATAATCATCAGAAAAGCAATGCTGCCCGAAGCCAAAAAAGGCGATCTGCTTATAGTATATTCCACGGGTGCCTATGCATATTCCATGAGCAGCTGTTACAACGGGACAGGACGTCCGGCAGTAGTATTTGTTAAAGACGGCAGGACGCGGCTGGTAATGCGACGGGAGAAGAAAGAAGATCTTATGTATTTGGCAAAAGATCAGGAGGTGAAAATATGAATACAGTACAGCAGTACGGGAGTGAGTGTATAGACTGTACAGACACTATAAAAATCATAGCGAAAGAAACAGCCAAAAAGAAAAACCCGCAGGACGGTCTTGTGATAGTAGTCTCTGCCATGGGAAGTATAGCAGAAAGCATAATGACAAATGCAGGAAATATAGCAGAGAATATGGTCCGGGAAGATCCGCATGCTCTGTTTTCCGCCGGAGAACGACAGACAGCAGCACTTATGGCTGTAGCCCTTGAAGAAGCCGGGCTGAATGCACAGGTCGTAACCGACATAAGAGGAAGGAGCCTTGAGGCAAAAGATCATGAAGAAAGCACCGTCGAAATAGACACCGGCAAAATAGAAAAACTGCTGGATGAAGGAACCATAGTCGTAGTTACAGGTTCTCAGGGAATAGGGGATCATGAGCTCAAGGACATGGACCGCAGATGCGGGGCATCTTCCACAGCGGTGGTCATTGCGGCGCAACTGGGATGTGAATGTGAGCTTTACGGGAATGCTGAGGGGATCCATTCTGTTGATCCCGCAGTGTGTCCCGGTTCAAAAATCCTGAAAACTTCGTGCTATGAAGAAGCCATGGAAATGGTATTGCTGGGCGAAGCGAATCTGGAAAGCAGGGCATTGGAGCTGGCCGGTATGTATAACGTAAAACTTCAT
>DAIMEC010000139.1:0-2708 GCA_036725465.1 Bacillota bacterium
ACCCTTTCAGCTTATGCAGAAAGTTTCAGAAGAATACGGTTGCAACGGCAGCTTCAAAGTGGCTGACGGAGCATCCTATGCCAAGACCATGAAAGACTGTGTATCCTGGGGACCGGTATTTCCGGGGGATTTTATGGCCGCACATGTAGAGGATGAAAGATTATCAGTTGATACTATGATGCTTGCAACAAAACTCTATACTTCATTTCTTGCAAGGACTGCCAGTGATATAGACAAAAAGCAAAAGCTTGAAGACATGACAAGCCTTGACAAAGCCCTTTATATTTTGTCATTCTTTACGGAGGAACCTTACAGATATTCAGTAGGTCATATTGTCAAGCTGACAGGCATAAACAGGACTACTGTTTACAGAAATCTGGTGTCACTCCAAAAAGCGGGGCTTCTCATAAGAGAAGAGGAAAATGGCCGATATTCCCTGGGACCCGAAACATACAGGATGGGTAACGTATATCTTACCAATGCGGACTATAAAGATAATATATTGGGCATACTGGAAGACATAGGGGCAGAAACAAGGGAGTCTGTGGGGCTGGCCCGCCTTGAAGGAGACAAAATAGTTTCGATATATTCCGTGGAGAGTCACCAGTCCATAAAAATGAACGACAGACCCGGCACCTTTTATCCCGTGAACAAGGGTACATATGGTAAATGTCTTATGGCCTTCAGCGAAGAGCCTGTTACGGCTGATATGCTCAAAAAGCAGAATTTCAAGAAAACAGGGCCGAATACTCTGACAGAACCTGAAGAGATCCTGGCCGAGTACGAAAAAATAAGGGCCCAGGGTTATGTGCTGAGCATAGAGGAAACAATGAACTATGTTATAGGGGTGGGAGTACCTTTAAAAAGCCATGACGGCCATGTAAAGAATGTGGTGGCAGCATCATTTTTCAAGCAGGATGATTATCTGGAAAAGATAGAAAAAATCAAGGATATCTTATTCAAATACAAGAAAGAGCTTGAAAAATTCATAAATTGAAAAACAAATTGACGAATTTTTTCCACTATGGTACTATTAGTGCGAAGATATGTTAAGGGGAGTAGCTTGAAAGCGACAGGACCAACAATCGCGGCTTATGCCTGGTTCTTTCCTCCGGAGTGGAAGCGAGACCTTAATGTTTGCTTTTTGGCAGACATTAAGGCTTTTATATTTTATGGTGCTATCCGGAATCAAAGACCGGAAGACCAAAAACATAAAAAGGAGAAAAATGGATACCGACAGCAAGAACATAAAAAATATAGGGGAAGAAGAACTCCGTAATGACCACAGGCTCAGAAGAACTGTTAAGGCTTACAAATGGCTTTTTTTCTGGATCGGGCTTGCTTTTCTTTTCAATCTAGGAGTGTATTTTTTCTTTGGAACAGAAAAAGCCATAGAATTTCTTGGCGGATATTTGATTGAATTTTCCCTCAGTATAGATAATGTTTTCGTATTTCTGATGATATTCATGAGTTTCAATATAAGTGAGCATGCACAGCACAGAGTACTGAGCTACGGTATTGCAGGAGCCATAGTCTTAAGATTTATATTCATATTTTTCGGTGTTTCAGTTGTAAATAAATTTGAGTGGGTGCTTTATATTTTTGGTGTCATACTTATTATAAGTGCAGTAAGGATGCTGAAAAAAGAGGACAAAGAAAAGGATCCTCATGACAGCCCCATAATCCGTGTGATGAAAAAAATAATACCGATGACCACATATTTTCAGGATGAGAAGTTCTTTGTAAAAGAAAAAGCAAAACTCATGGCAACACCGCTTTTTGCGGTGCTGGTGCTCATAGAGAGTTCTGATATAATATTCGCCATAGACTCGGTTCCGGCGGTCATATCGGTTTCAAGAGACCTTTTTATAGTATATACATCAAATATATTTGCCATACTGGGACTCAGGCAGCTTTTCTTCGTAGTTGAACATATGCAGGAGCGGTTTCAGTATGTGCGATACGGTGTGGCGGTACTTCTGGCATTTACAGGGGTGAAAATGCTTTTGGGAATGGCCCACATACATATATCCACTCCGATTTCCATCGGAATAATAGCGGGGGTCCTTGTCACCAGCATAATAGTGTCTGTTATCGTTTCAAAATATAAAGAAAAAAAAGCCGCAAAAAAAGAAGAGACAGACAATGTATAAGACTCACTTTTACGAGACTCTAAATAATGCCTGCAGAGTTTGATTTTTGTTGACATTGATGCCTTAAGACAATATAATAGAGGCGTGCGAATGCGCAGAAAATCGTCCCCTGATCGGCAGACGCCGGGCAGGGATTTTATTTATCAAGGAGACAACAAAGAAATGTTCAAAAAATTATCAGAAAAACCTATAGCAGAAGTGCAAAACGCACAGGCCGAAAAATGGGAGAAGGAAGACCTCCTGAAAAAATGCCTTTCTTCAAGAGAAAACAGCCCTTCATTCATTTTTTACGAGGGGCCTCCCACCGCCAACGGAAAACCGGGTATACACCATGTGATGGCAAGGACCCTGAAAGACTCGGTTTGTCGTTACAAAACGATGCGGGGATATAAAGTAAACAGAAAAGCCGGATGGGATACTCATGGACTTCCGGTTGAGATAGAAGTAGAAAGACAGCTGGGAATGACCGGCAAACAGGATATAGAAAAATACGGCATTGCAAAGTTTAACGAAAAATGCAAAGAATCTGTTTTCATATATTACAATCAGTGGGAA
>DAIMEC010000140.1:0-2681 GCA_036725465.1 Bacillota bacterium
CATATATCGTTTTATGTTATTGGTTTTCTTGCTTTGACAGGTACCCTTTTGGGCAGGTTCGTATGCGGATGGCTTTGTCCTTTTGGTCTTGTGCAGGATCTCCTTTTCAAGATACCATTTATAAAAAAGATAAGGAAAGTGCCGGGGGACAGGATACTAAAGGGACTGAAATATTTTATACTTGCCATTTTTGTGATTCTCCTCCCCATTTTTGTATCAGGTTCATTTGGTCAGGGAGACCCTTATTTCTGTAAATACATATGTCCTTCGGGGACTCTTATGGCAGGATGGCCTCTTATGCTTTTGAACAGCGGATTAAGGGCAACCGCAGGATTCCTTTTTACATGGAAGTCAATTATTCTGGTTGCGGTCATACTTATTTCAATAATCATATATCGCCCATTTTGCAGATGGGCATGTCCTCTGGGGGCGATTTACGGCATGTGCAACAGGATATCTCTTTACCGCTATGAGGTAGACAGTGAGAAGTGTACACAGTGCGGTAAATGTCAGAGCGTTTGCAAGTTGGATATAAAGATGTATGAGAACCCAAACAGTGCAGAGTGTATAAGGTGCGGCGACTGTCAAAGGGCCTGTCCGGAAGGAGCCATAACAGTGCCGATAATGAAAAACAAGTTACCTATAAAAAAGGAGGTCGAAAATGAATGATTGTATATTTTGTAAAATAGCCGCAAAAGAGATCCCGTCAAAAGCTGTCTATGAAGACGAAGAGATCTATTGTTTCCATGATCTGGAACCTCAGGCCCCTGTCCATGTTCTTATAATACCCAAAAAACATATAGCATCAACAGATGAGATCATGCCGGGCGATCTTGAGCTTATGGGCCATATGATGGGTACGATAGGCAAGATAGCTTCCGGTCTTGGTCTTGAAAACGGATACAGAGTAGTAATGAACTGTGGAGAAGACGGGATGCAGACAGTAAATCATCTGCATATGCACCTTTTGGGAAAGAGAAAGTTGACATGGCCTCCCGGTTGATAGTATAATATTATGGTTGCAGGCAAGATATTGTAACGTCAGGAGGTGAGTAAGAATATGGCACAGGTAATAGTAAAAGAAAACGAGAGCCTTGAAAGCGCTCTAAAAAGATTCAAGCGTTCCTGCGCACGCGATGGCGTTATGAGTGAACTTAGAAAAAGAGAGCACTACGAAAAACCCAGCGTAAAAAGGAAGAAAAAATCAGAAGCTGCAAGGAAAAAGGCAAACAAAAAGTATTAAGCTTTTTGAAGAGAGGTGTTTTTTATTGGCTTTAAAAGAAAAATTGATGGCTGACTTCAAGGAGGCCATGAAGTCTCACGATGAAGTCGGCAAAAATACCATAACATTTGTAAGGGCTGCCATAAAACAGGCAGAAGTCGATACCCGTACAGAACTTTCCGATGAAGAAATAATACTCATAATAGCAAAACAGATCAAAATGAGAAAAGATGCTATAAAGGACTTT
The DNA here is from genome assembly GCA_036725465.1 of Bacillota bacterium. Taxonomy (GTDB): domain Bacteria; phylum Bacillota; class Clostridia; order Peptostreptococcales; family Anaerovoracaceae; genus UBA1422. The sequence continues at coordinate 1,470 of DAIMEC010000140.1, forward strand.
GAAAAAGGCGGCAGAGAAGACCTGGCAAAGGCATACAAAGCTGAGATCGAAATTTTATCCGGATATATGCCGCCGCAGATATCGGAAGAGGAAATAAGAAAAATCGTAAGGGATACGGCTGCTGAACTGGGTATAGAAGGCGGCAGCGAAAATATGGGGAAACTCATGGGTCGTGTCATGCAGAATGTCAAAGGCACTGCTGATGGCGGTGATGTAAGAAAAATAGTCCAGGAGTTCCTTGCATAGAATAAAACATATTTGCGGCAACCCGATTTATCGGGTTGCTCTTTATAAAGGAGAATATTTTTTGAATAACCAAGTTAAAGTCGAAATAGATGATACACTGGACCGTAGTGAGCTTTTCGGCATCATGGACAAAAATCTAAAAATCATAAAAGACAATTTTTCTGTTGAAATAATCCAGAGAGGGAATCAAATAACCCTTAAGGGAGATGATGCCGAAAAAGCCGGAACTGTTATCAGAGAGATGCTTGACATAATATCATCGGGAGAGAAAATAGATTCTCAGAAAATCAACTATATAATGACACTGGCGGAAAAGGGAGTATCATATCAGGAAAGCAGCATAGGTAAAGATATCCTTTGTTACACCCACATGGGAAAGCCGATAAAACCAAAGACTCTGGGACAGAAATCATATGTGGCTTCAATAAAGAACAAAGATGTGGTTTTCTGTATCGGCCCTGCAGGTACAGGTAAGACATATCTGGCAGTGGCCATGGCTGTGAGCGCGTTCAAGCATAAAGATGTACAGAAGATAATACTGGCAAGACCTGCTGTGGAGGCGGGAGAAAGTCTTGGATTCCTTCCCGGAGATCTGCAGGAAAAAGTCGATCCCTACTTAAGACCTCTTTATGATGCCCTTTATGATATATTGGGAAGAGACAGCGCATTGAGACTAAAGGAGAAAGAATTGATAGAGATAGTTCCTCTGGCATATATGAGAGGCCGGACTCTGGATAATTCTTTTATAATACTGGATGAAGCCCAAAATACTACCAAAGAACAAATGAAGATGTTTTTGACAAGAATGGGGTTCGGATCCAAAATGGTCATAACGGGAGATGTGACCCAGATAGACCTTCCCAAGGGCAAACATTCGGGACTTGTGGAAGTCACAAAAATACTCAAAGAAGTCAAAGGAATAGATTTTTCTTATCTTAAAGATGCGGATGTTGTAAGACATGATTT
>DAIMEC010000141.1:0-2674 GCA_036725465.1 Bacillota bacterium
GTATTGAATTTTTATATATAATTATACAAAAATCTGTTGATTAAAGCACCTTTAACTGATAAACTAATAACAATCGTGAATCCGAGTTTCGATTCTAAAGGCCAAAGGCCCATGAAGAGAGACCGATAGGGCAGGCGGGAAACTGCTGAGCCTTCCGTATTTGAAAAGGAGCCGCGATCACTGAAGCCGCAGATTTAAGGCTGCAGACTCCTTTTTTGTAAGGAGTTATTTTTTTGGCATAAAGCAGGCATAGGAATAATGGTAAAGAAAGCAAAGACAAGAATTATTACGACTATCACGGCATTAGTGATGATTTTTTCAGTGGGGATGTTTTTCCCGGATTTTGCAAGTGCAGACAGCCTGTTTGACCAGAAAATCGCAAGAAACGGACTCGACTATGAAGAGGTAACAGGGGATAATGCTACGGTATTTACCATATTTGTTTCAGATGCAGCCAAAGATTTCAGTAATCCACAAAATAGAGGAGACGGATTTCAGGGTAGATGGAAGATGCTGACTCAAAGTCAGCTTGATTCTCTGGATACAACAGATGGGATCGTGCTCATATTCGGAAACCAATCCACCCATCAATGGCTATACGGCCCGGTATATTATTCGCGTTGTACAGCCGAAGGAGCCTATGAGCAGGATATTGTGGCTAAAGGGTTAAAACTTGAAGCAATAGCCTATGCAATGGGCTATAAACCGGATAACGATTCCAAAACAAGAATAACGGCTATAGGAGCGGACGGGACAAAAACAGATGCCGGCAGCAAGGCTTTCATAGAACGGTATTATTATACTCAAGATAATAATGATCCGGGAGTGCCGGTTTTTGAAATACTGAAACTGAATGGTACAGGCAGTTTGCCATCATTCAGGATGGGGCAGGAAACCCCTACAGATAAAAACAAATGGAAAGATAATATAAAAGGAATACAGATCGATGCGGTAACGACTGCCACCCAAAAACGAGATGTGGTTTATACAGTCAGATCCGGCAGTACAATTTCCGAATATGTCATGAATGACATAGTTGATGCGGGAGAATATAAGGCGAAATATTATTATTATAACGAAAACTCAAATGAAGTGACTGCTGATGTTAAAGGTGCACCTTTGAAAAATGTTCTTTCACAAAAAGGAATAGTTCTTGGCAAGAATGATGCTATTTCAGCCGAAAATAAAAGAGGTACTTTAAAAGAGCTTTCTACGGGGGATGCATCGAAGTATTTTCTTGCATACAGCGGCACAGAGAAAACAGGAGAGACAGAAACTGCACTGGAGAGCGATAGCGAGTTTTGTCTTTTCGGTCCCGGAAACACGGTGTCGGAAGTCAAATTCAGAGATATTTACGGGATCAAGGTGACCAGGGCACCTCAGGCTCCCCAGATCGCAGCCTCATCGAAGGGATACAGGAGTATAAAGATATCCTGGAACATAAAGACAAATGCTAAAGGATATGAAATTTTTAATATTACAGCCAACAAAAAAATATATGTTTCGGGGGGAACTAAAACATACTATGTTCAAGAAGGGCTAAAAACAGGCAAAAAATACACATATAAAGTCAGAGCATACAACCTTAAGGAAAACGGAAGCAAAGTATTTGGTGATTATTCTTCTTCCAAGGCAGCAGTTCCCGTACCTGCCAAGCCGTCAAGCATCAAACTTTACAAAAAAAGCAGAGCTGTAAAGGTAAAATGGTCGGCAGTCAAAGGCGCATCGGGATATCAGGTGTACATGGCCACAAAGAAAAACGGAAAATACAAAAATGTGAAGAATATAAAGTCGGCTAAAACCAAAGTTTACACAAAAACAAAACTCAAAAAAGGGAAAAAATATTATTTCAAAGTCAGAGCCTATAGAACCGTAGGCAAAAGCAAGATCAAGGGGCAATGGTCTGCGGTGAAATATAGAAAATTATAGTATTACAAGGAGGAAAGAATGAGAAGAAAAGCAACTAAAAAGCGCATGATCGCTTTTATTGTTTCCCTGTCTATGGTGGCATCCCTTATCCCTGTCATGGCATTTGCAGATGTAACGGAAGTCTCTCTTAACAAGACGAAACTCACCATGGAAACTGAAAGTACATACGATTTAACGGCTGATGTTACAGTGACTGAAGGAGAAGCAACTACCGTAACCTGGTCAAGTGATGATACGGATGTGGCTACGGTTACGGACGGTGTTGTAACTGCAGTATCAGAAGGTACAGCGGATATCACAGCAACTTCCACTGCAGACGACACAAAAATGGCTACATGCCGGGTGACTGTGTATGAAAATGCACTTACAATAGTGTTGGGAACAAGGGCAGATCCCATAGTAGTAAAGGAATTCAGAAATGCAGATATCAATGCATTGACTTCAAGCGGACCATTTATGTATGGAGGCTTCAATCACTATTTTACCTGGTCTGCCACAAAAAACAAATCAACAGGTGTAGATGAACCCAAATCGGGTCCCAGCATAGATACTATTTTTGAAGCGGCCGGAATAGATGTGGATGCCATTGATGATGATACAGTTATTTCATTTATACCCTCCGATGATACCACCGGACAGTATACAGCCAACTTCACGAAGGCCCAGCTTTTTGCAGACAGATACTATTACAGATATTCAAGCGAACTGACACAGGGAGGATTTTTGACAAGCGGCAAGGAAGTTG
>DAIMEC010000142.1:0-2672 GCA_036725465.1 Bacillota bacterium
ACTGGCACAAAGAGAAGCTGACAAAGAAGCTGCTCTTAAAACCCTGGAGGCTTAATACCTGCAAGCCAAATAACTGAAGCTCAAAACGGCAGACCATTTGGTCTGCCGTTTTATTATATTGACAGAAAGAAAATCAAACGCTGATGTTTATTATTTCTTAATTCTTTTTTTACTTTGGAATATGGTGTATAATAATTAGGTTATTTGTTTCGGCAGTTTGCTTTCACGCATGACTGCCCGCCCATTGATGGAGATGATCGTATATGAAAAGACTGCAGGAATTTATGAAAAACAAAATGATGAAAAGTTACAGCTTTTTTATTATTTTCACAGTTGCCATATTATGCATAATATATTTTATAATAAAGAACTTTGATCTGATAGCCGTGACCACCGGCAGTGCCATTCTCAGTATTCTTGATGCCCTAACACCTCTTTTTATCGGTCTTCTTCTGGCCTATATAATAAACCCCCTTGTGAACGGCATCGATAACAGATTTATGAACAGGATATTCAAGGATCCTCCCCCTCTTTCCGGCAATGAAAACCCGACTGCCAAAAGGAAACACAAAAGAAAAAAATATCGAAGCAGACTTGCCAGTATTATCCTTACATATGTGATTATCATAATATTGATATCCCTTCTGATTTATCTTCTGGCATCTTTACTGGTAGGGGAACTTCTTTTGGAAAGCCTTCCTGCCGCCGCCGGAGATATAGCAGACAACTTGGCTTTGTATGAAAAGAACCTAAGGACCTGGGTATCAGATCTGCCCGGAGGAGTCGTCTCCGAAAAGATAAATGATGCTGCTGATGCTATTCTCTCATGGATAAGCAAAAACCTTTCTGCCGGTGCCATAGTAAGTGCAGTTACGAGCGTGTTCGGCAGCATAGTCAATTTTGTTATAGGTCTTATTATAAGTATCTATCTGCTTATAGACAAGGATTTTTTCAAGCACCTATGGAACGGTTTCCTTGATCTTGTACTGCCTCAAAAAGCCTGCTCTGCAATAAACGGAACTCTTACGGAAATCAATGATGTTCTGTCCCGCTTCATTCGGGGGGTACTTATAGATGCAGTTGTTGTTGCCACCCTTTCCTCCATAGGTCTAACGATAGCGGGCCTGGAATTCGCAGTATTTATAGGCATATTTGCAGGTATATGCAATATCATCCCTTATTTCGGTCCTATATTAGGCATGATACCCGCATTTCTTGTGGGATTCATTACAGAGGGTCTTTGGCAGGGCGTGATTGCCGTTATCATCCTTCTTGTAATACAGCAGATAGACGGCAACCTCATATATCCAAAGGTTGTGGGTTCATCCACCGGACTTCACCCTCTTTTTGTCCTTTTGGCGGTAAGCATAGGCAGTTACTATGCCGGTATAGCAGGTATGGTCCTGGCAGTGCCTGTTGCGGGAGTTCTCCAGATATTCTGCTATAGATGGATAGCCTTCCAGCAAAAAAGAAAAGAAGACAGAAATCAGGAAGGCGGGAATGACCGTGAACGGGAACAGGAGACAGATATTAAGCAAACTGTAAAAAAACCATAAAGAAAGATATTAAAAAAGAAGAAAAAATCGTTCATAGAATAAACAGTAAAAAAGGACTCTTATTAAGAGTCCTTTCGTTTCTTATGATATCAGACAAGCTCCAGAAAAACCACTTCTGCTGAGTCACCCTGTCTTGGGCCCAGCTTCAGTATCCTTGTATAACCGCCGTTTCTGTCGGCATATTTCGGTGCTATATCATCAAATAATTTTTTTACAACGTCTTCGTCATATACATATGCCATCACCTGTCTTCTGGCATGAAGGTCACCGCGCTTTGCAAGGGTGATCATTTTTTCTGCCTGCCTACGGGCTTCCTTGGCTCTGTCATTTGTTGTAGAGATCCTTTCTTCTCTCAAAAGATCGGTCACCAGATTTCTCAGCATCGATTTTCTGTGTGCTGAATCTCTACCCAGTTTTTTATAGCCTGGCATTTTGCTGCCTCCTTTCATCTATTCGTCGGTTTCACGAAGTCCAAGACCCAGTTCTTCCAGTTTAAGTTTAACTTCATCAAGGGATTTCTTTCCGAGATTTCTAACTTTCATCATATCGTCTTCCGATTTATGGGTCAGCTCTTCTACTGTATTTATTGCCGCTCTCTTGAGACAATTGAATGACCTGACAGAAAGTTCAAGTTCTTCTATCGTCATTTCCAGAGCCTTCTCTTTCTGATCTTCTTCTTTCTCGACCATTATTTCCATGGATTCTGTGTCATCTGTAAGCTGTACGAACAGATTGAGATGCTCCTGCATTATTTTGGCTCCGATGGAAACTCCCTCTTCAGGGGAAATGGATCCGTCGGTCCATATTTCAAGTATCAGTTTATCATAATCTGTTACCTGCCCTACCCTTGTATTCTCCACGGTAAAGTTTACCTTTACAACGGGTGTAAAAATGGAATCAACGGGAATAACAGCGATAGGCGTACTCTCAGTCTTGTTCTGTTCTGCGGGCACATATCCTCTGCCGTTTGCCAGATTGATCTCCATTACCAGGGATGCATTTTCTTCCAGGGTGGCGATATGAAGACCCGGATTGAATATTTCCATATCGGCATCTGCGATTATGTCTGCAGCAGTCACTTCTTTTGGCCCAACTGCATTTATTATCACTCTTTTT
>DAIMEC010000143.1:0-2672 GCA_036725465.1 Bacillota bacterium
TGTCCCACAGTATAGTTTATTATGCCTTTATGGCTGCCGATTATGTCTCCCTTCATATCAATGAAATCGCCCCTTTCGGCGGCATAACCGTTTTTCCTGAAAAACTCAGCATATCCTTCATCGCTGTCAATAAAACATATCTCCTGGCTGTCGGGCGAATCAGCATTGCTTAGATCATTTTCTTTTACGAATTTTCTTATATCATCCTTGCTTTCAAAATCGCCCAGAGGCAAAATCAGTCCGGACAGGATCTCTTGGGGCAGTCTGTAAAGCATGTAGGACTGATCCTTTTTTTTGTTTGCTGCCGTTTTTATATAATATACATCTTCCCGAAAAACGACGGAGGCATAGTGGCCCGTTGAAATATAACGGGCACCCTTCGCATCTGCAGTCTCCTTCAGTGTTTTGAATTTTATGAGGGGATTGCATATTATACAGGGATTCGGTGTACGGCCCGAAAGATATTCATCGCAGAAATTGGAAAGCACAATTTCATTGAACTCCCGGGACACATTCTTATAAACAAAATCTATATCCATTTCTTTTGCCGCTTTTTCTGCTGCTGCCCTGCTTTTTTCACTCTTTTCATCCGCTTCTGTGGTTACATCAAAATAAAGACCTGTTACTTCAAAGCCTTTTTCTTTCAATAATAAAGCAGCGGCAGTGCTGTCAACTCCGCCGCTCAATCCCAAAACTACTTTATTTTCCGCAACCGCCGCTGCAACCTTCCGGCTGTTCGTGTTCATCTTCTTCTGCATTTGGATCGAAACCCTTCAGCCCTTCATATTCTTTGTTGTTTTTCTTGGCATAATCATATATCGCAGCTTTTATGGCATGATCGGCCAGTACCGAGCAGTGTATTTTCACAGCGGGAAGCCCGCCCAGCTCATCGACTATCTGCTTATTGGTCATTTCCAGAGCTTCGTCTATGGTTTTGCCTATTATCATATCTGTAGCGATACTTGATGATGCTATGGCAGAGCCGCATCCGAAGGTCTTGAATTTAGCATCGGTTATCTTATCATCGCTGACCTTTATCATTATCTGCATCATGTCTCCGCATACAGGGCTGCCGTACTTGCCCACCCCGTCGGGGTTTTCAAGTTCGCCCACATTATGAGGATTCATGAAGTGATCCATTACCTTGTCGTTATACATTCCCATTTTTTTACCAGCCTTTCTCCTCCGAGACAGAGGATACCTCTCTGAGTTTAGTTATTATTTCTTTAAGTGCTTCCACTGTATAATCCAGATCTTCCTTTGTTGTAAAGTCTCCCATGGTGAATCTTATGGTACCGTGTATCATCTCAACGGGCACTCCCATGGCCGCCAGTACATGGGAAGGCGAAAGGGATGCCGAGGAACAGGCGGATCCTGTTGAAACATATATCCCCTTCTCATTGAGCAACAGAAGTATGGCTTCTCCCTCGATATAATTGAAGGTTATATTTGCATTCCCCGGGTGTCTGTGATCCATGCTCCCGTTTATATTCACATCCTTTATGCTGCTTTTGACTCTGTCGATAAAATAATTTCTGAGTTCTGTGAGTCTATTTATATGATCCGTCAAATTTTTATTTGCCAACTCTGCCGCTTTCCCGAATCCTACTATGCCGGCAAGATTTTCTGTCCCCGCACGCTTCTTGTTTTCCTGAGCGCCGCCGTGCACGAAATTTGATATCCTTACGCCCTTTCTTATATAGAGAGCTCCCACACCCTTTGGTCCGTATATCTTATGGGAGGAAAGGGACATCATATCGACTCCCAGTTCCTTGACATCTATTGGCACATTCCCCAGGGCCTGCACCGCATCCGTATGGAAAAGCACTCCGTGTTTCTTGGCCACAAGGGCCAGTTCCTTTATGGGCTCTATGCTGCCCACTTCATTATTGACCATCATCAGTGAAACAAGAACAGTTTTGTCATTTATGGACTTTTCCAGTTCCGCCGGGCTTATTATGCCCTCCTTGTCCACCGAAAGAAATGTGGCATCTATTCCTCTTTTCATAAGATACTGGGCAGTATGCATGATAGCATGATGCTCGATACTGCTGGTTATCATATGGTTTCCTTTTTTCTTCATTGCATCCAGTGTGCCGAAAACAGCCCAGTTGTCAGCTTCTGTACCGCTTCCCGTAAAGAATATCTCTTCGGGGGAAGCATTTATAAGATCTGCCAGTCTTTTTCTGGCAAGATTCAGTGCCTCTTTTGATTCTGATGCTATTTTATATAAACTTGAAGGATTTCCGAAGTGTTCCGTAAAATACGGTGCCATTTCTTCAAAAACTTCTTTTTTTACCGGTGTTGTCGCCGAATAATCAAGATATACTTCTTTCATTTTCAGATGTGCTCCTTTACTTTTTCTTTATACCAATTTCTGGGTATTTTCAAACTCAATTTTCTTTCTTTTTAATAGAATCAAGTTCTTCTTCTGACATATCCTCAACAAAACGGATCCTATCCAGATGTTGTTTTGTTCTTTGTCTTATTGCCGCAATATATTCATCTCTCAAGATCTTCTGCTCTTTTTTTTCTTCCGGAGTAAGTTCCCCTTCTTTCTGCTTTTTTGCCAGTTGGTTTATTCGTTTTATCTTTTCTTCTGAAATCATATATGTTCCTTTCACAAAAAATCCGACTATAATATTATAGTCGGATTTACTGGCTGTGTCAAA
>DAIMEC010000144.1:0-2670 GCA_036725465.1 Bacillota bacterium
CTGTAATCATCAATGAGATCGCCCAAAAAAATGATGACATCCGGAGAAGCTTTGTTTATTTCATCTGTAGCTTTTTTGAAATCGGATATATCATAATTCTTTCCGAAATGGGTATCGGCAAAAACTGCAACGGACAGGGACTCTGTTATGTTGGAATTACTCATTCTTAGTTCCGTTCCTGAGAGTCTTTGCGGTTCCACAAAGAATGCATAGGCCAAAATGCCGGCACCGATGAGAACGGCAATAAAAACTATTATTATAAAAACAAAAAAGAATTTCATTATTGATTTCAATCGCTAAACCTCCTGACTGAACTATGATAACATTGAAACCATAGCAAATCAATGATGAGATAATGAGTTTGACGACTTTGTAGAGATTAGAAAAAAATTGTGATACAATCGATATGTTATGAAAAAGAATGATACTGACATATGCATAATCGGCTGCGGAGCCTCGGGTATGGCTGCAGCGATTTCTGCGGCACAGATGTCGCCGTCAAAGGATATATGCATCATAGAAAAAAAAGAGATCCCCGGCAAAAAACTGTATGCCACAGGTAACGGGAGATGTAACATATCAAACAGAGCATGCATGGACTCTGATGATGTGATGTCTTTTTTTGAGTCTATCGGGGTAGCCCTTAGAGAGGAAGAGGAAGGGCGCATATATCCTTTATCCGGTCAGGCAGCAGACGTGGTTCTTGCTTTGGAAAAGGCCATGGAAGTTTACAATATAAATATTATTGTAAATAGTACAGTCACTGATGTAAAAAAAGAAAAAGATTGTTTTATAATAACATATAAAGAAAAGAAAACAGGTGAAGAAAGTACTGTAAACAGCAAAAAACTTCTTATAGCCTGCGGAGGCAAAGCGGGACCCCAGTACGGTACCTCCGGGGACGGATACAGTATTTCTAAAAAACTTGGACATAATGCATCTGCCACTTTTCCAATACTGACTCCGCTGGAGTGTGAAGGGGATTTCAGTCTTTTAAAAGGTGTGCGCACACCTGCAAAAGCCGTTTTGATGCGAAAAAACAAAAAAGCAGCACAGGAAACAGGCAGGATCCAGTTTACCGATGACGGTCTCTCCGGGATATGCATTTTCGATCTGAGCAGATACATAAGAACAGAAGAAGATGTCCAATGGAGGGAAAGCATGGCTGAATATAAGATAGTGCTTGATTTTTTTCCTGAAAAAAGCGAAAAAAAACTTATTAATGAACTTACAAAGCGAAAAGAGATAAAAGGGTTCAAGGCTGAAGATCTGCTGATTTCATATTTAAACAGACCCCTTGCAGCTGAAATACTGAAAAATAACGGAGCGGATACTGCAAAACCGGCCTCGGCAGTGACCGAAAAAGAAATAAAAGAACTGGCCGCATCAATGAAATCTTTATGCTTCCGGATAAAAGGAAAAAAAGGATGGAAAGTTGCCCAGTGTACAGCAGGAGGCATAAAACTCGAAGAAATAAACAGTGATACAATGGAATCAAAGATCACCAAAGGCCTTTATTTTGCAGGAGAAATACTGGATCATGACGGACCTTGCGGAGGGTACAACCTTCATAATGCATGGAAAACCGGAATAAAGGCAGGAAAGGCAATGGTATAGATGTACAGGATACATCAGATCATTTTGCGGCTCGGCGAGGATAAGGACTCAATACCTTCAAAGATCGCAAAAAAAACAAGAAATAGTGAGAAATCAATAAAAGAATGGAAAATAGTAAAAGAATCCGTTGATGCCAGGGAGAAAAATGATGTAAAAATGGTATACACGGTAGATTTTTCATGTGAAGGGAAAGCAAATGCCGAAAAAGCTCCTGATATGACATACAGACCGGTAGATCCGACAGGGACACATCCCGGGAAAAGGCCTGTTATAACAGGATCGGGGCCCTGTGGCATGTTTGCTGCCCTTATACTTTCCGAAGCCGGTTTTGCACCTTTAGTGATTGAAAGAGGCCGCAGTGTAGAAGACCGCATAAAAGATGTAAAGGGTTTCAAAGAAAAAGGCATCCTGGATGAAGAATCCAACGTTCAGTTCGGAGAAGGGGGAGCGGGCACATTTTCCGACGGAAAACTTTATTCGGGGATAAAGGATAAACGCATCAGAAAAGTCCTGGAAACCTTTTATGAAGCAGGGGCTGGTCACGAAATATTATACAAACAGAAACCCCATATCGGAACGGACAGACTCAGACTTATATTACCGGAAATACGCTCGAGAATAATAAAAAACGGCGGAGAAATAAGATTTTCCAGCAAACTGACCGAAATACACACGGAAAACGGGAAACTGAAATATATTTCTGTGAACGATGAAGAAGAAATAGAAACGGATGATCTGATCCTGGCGCAAGGACAAAGTGCATACGATACTATAAGCATGTTGTACAAAAAAGGCCTGATCATGGAGCAGAAGGCTTTTTCCATCGGTATCAGGATCCAGCATGAACAAAGGATGATCGACGAAGCCCAGTGGGGCAGTTCCGAAAAGTCAATTCTTCTGGGTCCGGCAGAATACAGGCTTTCCGGAAGATGCAGGAACAAAAGAGGCGTATATACTTTCTGCATGTGTCCCGGAGGAGAAGTTATACCTGCAGCATCCTCAAATGGACATACAGTTATAAATGGCATGAGTAACAGTTCGAGAGACGGGAAA
>DAIMEC010000145.1:0-2664 GCA_036725465.1 Bacillota bacterium
GAATAAAAAATATGTTTGGAACTAATGAAAATGGGTAAAAATTTAACAATCCATTTAATGCAGACAATCATCCAAAAAGAAAAAAGACAATTACATGTGTGAAGTGATATTGAAAAGGAGAACATCATGAAATTAAAAGGAAAAACAGCTATAGTGACCGGAGCCAGCTCCGGGATGGGAAGAGATATAGCATCATATTTTGCAAAAGAAGGAGCAAACGTGCTGGTTGTGGCCAGAAGAGCTGAAAGACTAAAAGATCTTGAGGAACAGACAAAGGAACTGGAAGGAAAAGTTGTTGCATTTTCTGCAGACGTTTCTGACAAGAGCAAAGCGGAGGCCATGATAGATGAAGCAGTGAAAGTATTCGGCAAGCTGGACATACTTGTAAACAATGCGGGAATAATGGATGACATGAGCGGCATTGGTGATATGGGCGATGAGATGTACGATAAGGTATTTGATGTTAATGTCAAAGGCACAGTGTATGCCATGCGCAAAGCAGTCAAATATTTTGAAGGCGTCGGAGGCGGAAATATAATAAATATCGCTTCCATAGGCGGTATCAAGGGGGGCATAGCAGGCGCAGCATATACAGCAAGCAAACATGCGGTTGTGGGACTTACAAAAAACACTGCCTATATGTATGCACCAAAGAATATAAGATGTAATGCCATATGCCCGGGAGCCATCGAGACAGAGATAGCAAGTAGCGAATACATGAAGAAAATAAACATGGAAGGGGCACAAAGGACCGGTGTTGGACTGGCACTTAATCCAAGAAGCGGAAAGGGCAGTGAAATAGCAACGGTAGCCGTTTTCCTGGCCAGTGAAGATGCATCATTTGTAAACGGGCAGTGCCTTGCAGTAGACGGCGGCTGGACGGCATATATGTAAACCAATAGATAATGTAAAGAGACAAAAATCAACAGAAAAAAAAGAGGCAGATCGTTATCATATCGCAGACGTGATTTGTTATGATCATGCCTCTTTGTTTACACTTTTGGCTGTGCTGTGTTATATTTAAGATGTATAAGCCAACTTTGCGAAAGGAGGACTACATTATGGAAGAGAGGAAATGTCCCGTAACAGGGAAAACGGCAAAGTCTGTATCAGGCGGCGGCACAGAAAACAAAGACTGGTGGCCTGATAAGCTTAACTTAAAGATGCTTCACCAGAACTCATCTTTGAGTAATCCCATGGGATCTGATTTTAAATATTCAGAGGAATTCAAAAAACTGGATCTGAAAGAGGTCAAAAATGACCTTTATGATCTTATGACAGATTCAAAAGACTGGTGGCCGGCCGACTATGGTCATTACGGCCCCCTTTTTATCAGAATGGCATGGCACAGTGCAGGAACCTACCGAATGGGAGACGGACGGGGAGGCGCCTCTGACGGAACTCAGCGATTTGCACCTCTTAACAGCTGGCCCGACAATGTGAACCTGGATAAGGCCCGCCGTTTGCTGTGGCCCATAAAAAAGAAATACGGCAAAAAAATATCATGGGCGGATCTTATGATACTGGCAGGGAATTGTGCTCTTGAATCCATGGGGTGCAAAACCTTCGGGTTTGGTGGCGGCCGTGAAGATGTATGGGAACCTCAGGAAGATGTTTACTGGGGGTCAGAAAGTGAATGGCTGGGAGAAAAAAGATATTCAGGTGAAAGAGACCTTGAAAATCCACTGGCAGCAGTTCAGATGGGGCTTATATATGTCAATCCGGAAGGCCCTGACGGTCAGCCCAGTGCTCTTGCATCCGGCAAGGATGTCCGGGAGACTTTTGCAAGAATGGCTATGAATGATGAAGAAACAGTTGCTCTGATTGCAGGAGGACATACCTTCGGAAAATGTCACGGAGCGGGGCCTGCAACACATGTGGGAAAAGAACCGGAGGCTGCACCCATGGAAGAAATGGGACTTGGATGGAAGAGTACATACAAAAGTGGAAAAGGTCCGGATACCATCGGAAGCGGAATTGAAGGGGCATGGAAACCCGGACCCACAAAGTGGGATATGGGATATCTGGAGACACTTTTTAAATATGACTGGGATCTTGTGAAAAGCCCTGCAGGAGCATGGCAGTGGATACCTGCCGATCCGGAGGCGCGAAAAACTGTAGAAGATGCTCATGATCCCAATAAGACTCACGCACCCATGATGACAACCGCAGACCTTTCCCTCAAAATGGATCCTATATTCCGACCTATAGCAAAAAAATATCTTGATCATCCCGAAGAGTTTGCAGATGCCTTTGGCAGAGCATGGTTTAAACTTACACATCGTGATATGGGACCGAGATCCCGTTACCTGGGTCCGGAAGTCCCTGAAGAAGATCTTATATGGCAGGATCCTTTGCCTGAAGCAGATTACAAGATGATAGATGAACAGGACATTGTATACCTTAAAAAAATAATCATGGCTTCAGGTCTTTCAGTTTCACAGCTTGTATCTGTCGCATGGGCTTCGGCATCGACTTTCCGGGGTTCCGACAAGCGCGGCGGTGCGAACGGAGCGCGTATAAGACTGGCTCCGCAAAAAGACTGGGAGGTGAATCAGCCGGATATCCTGAACACGGTAATCAAAACATTTGAAAAAATTAAAACAGATTTCAACAATGCCCAAACAGAAAACAAAAAAGTTTCCCTGGCAGATATTATTGTGC
>DAIMEC010000146.1:0-2661 GCA_036725465.1 Bacillota bacterium
ATGCAGTCAATGTTTCCATAGCACTGAAAAAGCCTTTGCTAATAAAAGGAGAACCGGGAACAGGTAAAACCATGTTGGCCCAGTCGATTTCAGAAGCACTTCAAAAGAAACTGATGATATGGAGCATAAAATCAACGACAAAGGCACAGGAAGGACTATATATTTATGACACGGTGCAAAGACTTTATGACAGCCAGTTCGGAGAAGGAAATGTTGCGGACATCAGGCAGTATATAAAACTCGGAAGACTTGGAGAAGCTTTTTCTGCTGATGAACAGGTAGTTTTGCTGATAGATGAAATAGACAAAGCCGATCTTGAGTTCCCGAATGATCTGCTTTGGGAACTGGATAAAATGGAGTTTTATATAAATGAGACAAAAGAAACCGTGCAAGCGAAAAACAGACCGATTGTAATAATAACTTCCAACGCGGAAAAAGAACTGCCGGATGCATTTTTGAGAAGATGTATTTTCCATTATATAGAGTTTCCCGATGAAGACAAAATGAAAGAGATAGTAAAGGTGCATTACGGCGATATTGAAAAAAAACTGCTTGACAATACAATGAAGGCATTTTATGAAATAAGAAAAATGAATGATCTTCAGAAGAAACCCAGCACTTCGGAACTGCTGGACTGGCTTCAGGCACTCATGATAAGCGGCGTAGCCGTAGAAAAAATAGAGGATCAAATGCCGTTTATAGGGGTGCTTCTAAAAAAGAATCAGGACATAGATATATTCAATGAAATAAAGGAGAAGGGTTATTCCCTTAAACGCTGGTAATGTTTCTGGAATTATTCTATCTGCTCAGAGCAAGAGAACTTGAAGTGTCGGTAAACGAATGGATGATACTTACAGAGGCTCTTGATAAAGGTCTTGCCGGCTCAAGCCTGACAGGGTTTTATTATCTTTGCAAAAGTATACTTGTAAAGACAGAGGCCGACTATGACAAACTGGATTCTGTTTTTGCAGAATATTTCGGTGGCATAAAAACACCGGAAGATCTGCCTGAAGAATTCTGGAGATGGCTGAAGTGTGATGCCCGTGAAAAAGACATCAATGACCGGAAGATGTTTGACAGCTTTCTGATGGAACTGGATGAGCTGCTAAAGAACTTTTATGAAAGAATAGAAGAACAAAAAGAAAAACATGACGGCGGCAATTACTGGATAGGAACGGGAGGGACTTCCACAATGGGTACCGGCGGTTATCATGAAAGAGGTATAAGGACAGGAGGCAAAAACAGACACAGGTCAGCGGTGCAAATCGCCGGAGAAAGGAATTTCAAAGACTTCCGACAGGATACCATACTGGACATCAGACAGTTTCAGATGGCATTTAGAAAGCTCAGACAGTATTCCTCAAGGATACAGGAAGAAAGATCCGAACTGGACATAGAAAAGACCATCGATGAGACCTGTGAAAAAGGTGGCATGCTCCATATTGTATATGACAAGCCGAGAAAAAACACCATAAAGCTTCTCTTACTCATAGACTCCGACGGTTCTATGCTTCCCTACAGTAGACTTTGCAACAGACTTTTTCAGGCCGTGAGCAAATCCAATCATTTTAAGGATCTGAAGGTATATTACTTTCATAACTGCATATATGATAATCTTTTCAGGACACCCCAATGCAAAAGAGGAGACTGGGTAGACACAAGCTGGGTCCTGTCAAACCTTGACAGCGAATACAAGGTTATATTCGTGGGAGATGCGGCAATGGCGCCCCTTGAACTTTTCAGAAGAGGCGGGAATTCTATTATAGGACTATATAATGATGAGCCCGGGATGGAATGGCTCAAAAGATTCAAGAAACGCTATAAAAGACAAATATGGCTTAATCCCGTAGAGGCAAGATCGTGGGAAAACATGTACGGAGGAGAAACACTGGCGGCCATAAGGGAAGTGTTTCCCATGTATGAGCTCACACTTGACGGCCTTGAAAAAGGCATAAAGAAACTTCTTGTGAAATAAAAAAGGACCGGCATCTCTGAACGCGCCGGTCCTTCTGTTATTTACGTTAAAAATATCTGAAAACACCTTTTACTTTGCCGAGAATTTTTGCGTCTTCAACGATAATAGGGCTCATGGCCGGATTTTCGGGTTGCAACCGTATGTGATCTTTTTCTTTGTAAAAAGTCTTTACGGTGGCTTCGCTTTCGAAACCATCCACCATGGCAACGACAATATCTCCGTTGTTTGCTGTCTCCTGCTGCCTGACAAGGATATAGTCGCCATCCATTATACCTGCTTCGATCATGCTTTCACCTTTGACGGTAAGCATAAAACTGTTGCCACTGCCCACAAATCGTGAAGGAACCGGGAAAGTTTCTTCGAGATTTTCTTCGGCAAGTATGGGAGTGCCGGCAGCTATTCTCCCCACCACAGGAACATATGTTATATCGGCTTCGGGATGATCATAACGATCATCACTTTCGGATCTCTTTTTTGCGGAAGGATCAACGATCATAAGTGCCCTGGGTTTGGACGGGTCCTTTACTATATATCCGGATCTCTCCAGATTGGCTATGTCTTTATGTGCTGTAGAAGTCGATTTGATATCAAGAGCATTGCATATCTCCCTCACGGTGGGAGGATATCCCTTGACCTTGATCTCGAACTTCATGTAGTTCAGTATCTTTCTTTCTCTTTCTTTTAAT
>DAIMEC010000147.1:0-2642 GCA_036725465.1 Bacillota bacterium
TTTATCTCGTGCGCCCGCGCACTCGACACGGGCTTAAACGCCCTATTAATAAAAAAAGCGGTCGGGGCAATGTTGCTGCCGGGACCGCTTTTATCTTTCGTCATATTTTTGTATTATTTTTTTCTCTTTCTTCCAGTTCTTTTTCCATTTCATCATATCCCTTTTCGTAGGCCATAAGATTTATTCCTGCTATGCTGGCAGAGAAATTATCCATTACCTCCTCCTCAACAGCGGGATAATGAAGTTTGGGCATAAGCTTCGTAAGTGCTCCCCGCATTATCATATTAATGACAAAGGGTTTTTCCATATCTTCGGCTATGGCCGTGGCGGGTATTCTGTAATGGTTGGGATCGTCAGATTCAACCAGTGTACTGTTAATAAGAACCATTGCATCTTTTTTTATAGTGTCTTTGTACTTGTTGAAGCCCACCTGATTGAATGCGATAAAAACATCTGCCTTGTCAACCTTCATATAGTCTATGTAATCATCTGAAATCACAACTTCTGCTTTACAGGCTCCGCCCCTGGCTTCAGGTCCGTAACTCTGAGTCTGAGAAATATTATAGTCTTCTCCCAGTCCATATGCTTTGGCCAAAAGCACAGAAGCAAGTATGACTCCCTGTCCTCCCGCACCTGCAAAACGCACATTTATTCTCATTTTTCTTTATCCTCTTCGGTCTTTCTTACATTAATTGCCCCATCCGGACACAGCCTTTCGCACATACCGCAAAACACACATGTATCCCTGTTGACTGCCTCGGGCATATTCGTGCCGTAATTATTACGTTTCTTGGAGCGTACAAATATTTTTTTGGGACATATGGAAAGACATATGTCACAACCTTTGCAGCAGGCTTTGTCTATGGTTATATCAGCCATTGCTTTGCCCTTTCCTTATGTTTTTTTCTTCGAGTTTTTGTAAAACCTTCTCAGTGTATTCTTTCCGCGAAGTGTCATGCTTGATTTTTCCTATCCTTACCTTCCCTTCGGGGATTTCCATGCCCTCCTTGTATATGTATGTCATCTCTTTATATCTTGCCATCATGGCCACCGGACTTTTTTCTCCGAAAATATTTTTTCCGGCCTGGACGGGACATTGGGTCAGTACCTCTATAAAAGAGAAACCTTTATGCCGGATGCCTTCTGCAATGGCTTTTTCCAGTTGCACCGGATGGGCTGTGGTCCATCTGGCAACATAGGTCCCTCCGGCGGCGGCCACAAGACTGCACCCGTCTATGGGTTCATCGTAACTGCCGAATGGAGAGGTCTTTGTGACCGAACCCTCTGGTGTGGCCGGGGATTTCTGCCCGCCTGTCATACCGTAAATATAATTATTTATTTCTATCACAGTAAGGTCTATATTTCTTGACGCAGCGTGTATCAAATGATTACCGCCTATTGCAAGGCAGTCTCCGTCTCCCGAAAAAACCAGGATCTTTTTATCAGGCCTGGAAAGTTTAAGCCCTTCGGCAAAGGGAAGCGCTCTTCCGTGCATGGTATGCATTACATCCATCTTGAAGTAACAGGGTATCCAGGAAGAACAGCCTATCCCGCTCACACATGCCAGGTCATCTTTTATGCCCATCTTCTCAAAGGCCTTGATGGCGGCAAACTGAACGATTCCGTTGCCGCATCCGGGACAGAAAAGTGTGGGAAGTGATTCTTTCTTGATATATTTTTCATAAAGTTCGTTCACTTGCACCAAACCTCCTCAAGTATCCTGTCCAGAATTTCATTTGGGGAATGTATCTCCCCTCCACACTTGGGCATGGATATTACTGTTTTGTCCCAAAGAGCTCTCCGCACTTCCCTGCAATATTTTCCTGTATTCATTTCGGGCACTATGACCATATCCACATTTCTTGCCAGTTCCTGTATCTTTTCTTCGGGAAAGGGCCAGACTGTGTTTACCTTGATCAGTCCGACTTTCAGATGGCTGTAATCCGTTTGTATGGTGGCAGGGACTCCTCTGACAAACAGATCCTTTACTATACGGAATTTTGCTCTTACCCTGTCATCCTTTATACCTCTTGCAAGCTTGATGGCATTCATGGAAGATCTTGCAACGGATCCGTAGGCAAGTATGGCCACTTCCGCATCTTCCATGCAAAAGGCCTCCACATCCGCTATTTCTTTTATGTTATCTGTGATCTTTGAGCATATTTTATTTATGAAATCACCGCTTTTGGGGGCGATGTGCCCTATTCTTCTCCCAAGTTCATCATGGAGTTGTCCCTCGACCATGGAGTTTGCACCCTTGAAAAAATCCTCTCTGGGTGAAGACGCATAGATTTGTGTCGGTTCAATTGTTTCTTTTGGCAGGGGCTTCATAATGATCTTTTCTCTCATGTGTCCCACAACTTCATCGGAAAGCAGTATGACCGGCGTCCTGAATTTCTCGGAAAGCTCAAATGCCCTCATTGTAAAATCATACATCTCCTGTACCGAAGAAGGACAAAGCACTATTATTTCATAATCTCCGTGGCTGCCGTATCTGGCCTGATATATGTCCTGTTGGGATGACATGGTGGGCTGTCCTGTGGAGGGGCCTCCTCTTTGCACATTTACGATCACCGTGGGTGTTTCTGTAACCGCTGCAAATCCTATGGCCTCCTGCATAAGCGTATATCCGGGACCCGATG
>DAIMEC010000148.1:0-2614 GCA_036725465.1 Bacillota bacterium
AAGCTGTTTCAAAATCATGTATTCTTTTGTTTTCCATTATGCTGGTGACCGTCCTTTGTTTCGGATGCGGCGATAATGAAGAAGCCGATGTCCAGGAAACGGAAAAGGCCGAAATAGGCATCTCCTTTATGGAAGACACTGAATCAGGAGAATACTCAGAGGATCTGCAGGTATATATCGATGCAATAGAAAAAGCCGATGCAGAACCTGTTCTGCTTCCTCTTATCGAGAATGAAGAAGATGCAGAAGAAGCCCTTGATGATGTGGATGCCCTGGTATTAACAGGAGGAGAAGATATCGACCCCTCATACTATGATGAAGAACCGGATGAAAACCTTGAGGATGTCAATGAAGAAAGAGACACATCCGACTTTTTGCTGCTTGATGAAGCTCTTGATGAAGATCTCCCCGTTCTGGCCACCTGCCGCGGAATGCAGGTACTCAATGTTGCCTGCGGAGGCAGTCTTTATCAGGATATACCGACCCAGTACGATACGGACATGCTTCACAGATCTGTGGATCAGGTGGAATTTGTATGGCATAACATAAATATCGACAGAGGTTCTCTGCTGGCGGGCATCATGAGTGACGGAGATCTGAAAGTCAACTCATGGCATCATCAGGGAGTCAAGGATCTGGGCCAAGGCCTTAAGGTAGTTGCCGTGGCCGATGACGGTATGATAGAAGCCATCGAAAAAGAAGATGAAACCTTCGTCCTGGGAGTCCAGTTCCATCCGGAATGGCATATAGATTACGGCGATAAAGAATTTCTGGCGTTTTTCGAGATCCTGGCAGATCAAGCTGAGAACGGAAACGACTGATGATCTTGTAAATATCTACCTGTCGAAAAATGTCACTTGGCCTGTTTCAAGGCTGTATTTTGCCCTGACTACAACAAGAGTGCCTTTTTTGACAAGATCGGCGATGATGGGACTTTTTTGCAGTTTATCTGCCGAGTGTTCTATGTTTAGATCTTCGGATCTTTTTATGAACTCCTCCCGAGTGATATCAGCCCCTGCTTTTGCACAGGCATTTTCGCAGATCTCATTAAGCATGGCAGAAAGGGGATCATTGCCCGGCAACTCTTCGCCCGAAAGAAAAATATCAACGGCCGAACTGACTGCTCCGCATTTGTCATGTCCCAGTACAACAACTACAGGAACGCCAAGGTGCTCTGCGGCATACTCGATGCTGCCTATATCACAGTCCCCTGCCAGATTGCCCGCATTCCTGACTACAAAAATGTCTCCCAGACCCGCATTAAAAATGTGTTCGGGAGGAGTCCTTGAGTCAGAGCAGGTGAGAACTGCAGCATAAGGAGACTGACCGTTTTCGGCGAGATCTTTTCTTCTTTGGAAAGAAATGTCCCCCGGAGACTCAAGCCCCTTTACAAATCGTTCATTGCCTTTCTTCAGAAGATCAAGTGCTTCCGAAATGCCGAATTTTTTATTTGTCATTACAGTGTTTTCCTTTCTGTTATTTGGGTATGATTATATCATAAAACTTGATGGAGGATTAATATCATGAAAAAATTTATAATTTTGACCATTGCTGCGATCCTTCTTGTAATGACCTTCACTGCATGCAGCGACGATGCCCCGCGGCCCGGCTGAGGAGACTCCGTTAAGTGTGCGTCGGTGGCGTACGTTGAAAAAAGCTGAAAATGAATGGCCGAAATCAATAAAAAGAGAAATGACGGATGTCATTTCTCTTTTTGCATATTGCATCTTCAAAAAATTTTACTGTCTTTTTAGTATCATTCCGATAAAATTCATGTACCTGCCGCCGCCGGCTTCCATGGCTGCCCTGTCTTCTACAGCATATTCATTGTCACAGGCAAGCCAGTCGGCCCATGCTTCTTCATTGCTCTCCATTTCATGTATGGAAAGTATATCAACACCTTCTGTTTGTCTTATCAGCCTTTCCCAATAAAGGGCATCGTGTATGTAGTCCATCTGTTCGGGCGTCCATGAAAGGAGCAGTTCCTTTGGCAAGTTGTCGTGACAGTCCTTTTTCATTCCCGGGACAGAAATATATATGTACCCGCCCCTTTTCACATAGGGAAGAAGTTTTTGACCCAGGTAATCCTTCTCTCTTCCGAAGTAATTATATGAATCCGTGCTTACTACCGCATCAAAGAAATCCTTTGCATATGGAAGATCATTGGCATCGGCATGTATGGGTATTATCTTATCCGTATCAAGACCGGTGCTTCTGAAAAACTCCATATTATCTGTGGGATCAGACCAGAGATCCGTGGCGAATACCCGAAATCCGTATTCCTTTACCAGGAAGACCGAAGTAAGGCCCTGACCGCTGCCCAGATCCATTACAGTAGCTCCCTTGGGTATATTATGTCCTTCCAGAAGTTCCTCCTGAAGTTTGATGGGATTTGGCCCCATCATCTTATCCATATATTTGTCGTATTTATGTGCCAGTTTATATTTCATTTCATTATCCTTCCTTTGTTTTCCATCGATCATGGCTATTAAAAGCCATATTAAGTGATTTTGGGCACAAAAAATGTGCCTTGTTTTGTTCCATAATAGCTCTACCTCTTTCAAAAGAGTTTTCAAAACCATAAGTATCAGAATAATTTGTTGGATTTATATTA
>DAIMEC010000149.1:0-2576 GCA_036725465.1 Bacillota bacterium
AGGATGTTTTGCTGAAGGGATAAAAAGCGAAGGCTATCAAACATATACTTATTCCGATGACTTTTCATATTATGCTGCCGGCGTGCCCTCTCTGGTAAACGGTTTTCTTTTTGAGGAAGATATGGAGACCGTCTGGCCCTTTTACAGGGAAATCTATCATTCCCAGGACGACACAAAAGATACCTACAATGAAAAAGTAATGGAGTTCAATGCGGATTATTACGGCTCCTTTGCTATTTTTACCGATCAGATGCCTGCTCTTCCTTTGGATTTCAATGGTCAGTATGAACGGCTCAAAAAGGCTGCCGATAAAAAAACAAAAGCCCTTATGGAAGAGGCCGGCATAAATACAAAAGCATATGATGAGGCACTGAAAGAACTGAAAACTGCCGCAGATGAAACAAAAAAAGAAGCAGAGAAAATAAATAAAGGATATCTTAACGCATGGATAAAAGATGACAGAGATACCATGGCCAAGTATAAAGAAAAAGGAGCAAAGCTTACCGAACGGAGCCTTTTGGCCTTTGATTTTGCCCAGAACAAATTTCTTAAATTGATGTATGAACGTCCCATTGTCGGTCATGAAGCTGCTTTTGAAAACATAAATCTGTGCCGAAAAACCATTGAAGCCTTAAAGGCCGGCAAATCAGAAGAAGCATACAACAAATATGCCTGGAAGATAAACAATTCTTTGGAATGGTATGAAATGAATTTCAGTCCGGAAGTGACCAGGATACAGGATGATATGTTCTGGGGCAAAAAGAATAAAAATAATCTGTTCTGGGGTACCGGAAAGGGATTCGTAAAAGCTGAAGTGAGCAAGGCCACCAGAAGCCTGGCATCGAAACAGGCTGAAATCAAAAACCAAAACAGTGATGAAATACAGAACGGAAATAAGGACGAAAAGAAAACAGACTTCACCAAAGAAATAAAAATATATGAAAAAGCAGTCAAGGATCAAATGGAGATTTTTAAGGATCTGTGCAACAGAGAGATCTCTGATATGAAAGAACTTTCGCGTATGATCTAGACGGCTGCTATATGACATTATTGCACGGGCATATGAGCGGGACTTGTGGTCCGTGCACTATATAAGTATATGAAAAGAGTGCCATTTAAAGCACTCTTTTTTATTATATACCCAGTATCAGTGATGCCATCACCAGATATATGGTGGCTGAAAACATATCGGTAATAGAGGCGATCATGGGATTGGCCATCAGAGCCGGGTCTATTTTTATTTTTTTTGCCGCCATGGGCAACATTCCCCCGATCACCTTTGCAAATGCCACTATTATAAGCATGGCTGCGGAAACCGTTATCGCTATTTTCCATGATTCTCCATCAATCAGCATTACCTTTCCGAAATTCATAACGCTCAATATAAGGCCAACGGTTATGCTTATCCTGAATTCTTTCCATAGTACTTTCAGAGCATCTTTAAGCTCCAGGTCTCCAATGGCCATACTTCTTATTACCAGCGTTGATGTCTGGGAACCGGTATTTCCTCCTGTCCCCATAAGAAGCGGCAGATAGGCTACAAGAACTATTACCTGGGACAGCGTCTCTTCGAACTGGGATATTATTGCTCCAGTTATCATCAAAGAAACCATGAGGAATATCAGCCACGGAAGCCTGCTTTTGACATGCTGCCCCACTCCCGTATTAAGATACTCAGTTGTGGAACTGTCCATTACACCGGCCATTCTCTCTATATCTTCGGTGTTCTCTTCCTCGATTACATCAAGGATGTCATCCATGGTTATTATGCCCACCAGGCGCTGTTCTTTATCCACCACCGGCATGGCCAGATATCCGTATTTTTTGAACATCTCGGAAACTTCTTCCTGGTCTTCATATACATTGATGGATATGAAATCTTCTCTCATGATGTCAGCGATCTTTGTGTCGTCATCACTTACTACCAGGGTCCTTAGGGAGACTATTCCCTGAAGCTTTCTGCTGCCTTCCTTTACATAACATGTATATATTGTTTCACTGTCCATTCCCTCTTTTTTTATATAAGCCAGGGCCTCTCTTACAGTCATTTCCTTTTCGAGACTTATATAATCGGGAGTCATCAGTGTTCCGGCACAATTATCGGGATAGTTGAGGAAAGTGTTGATTTGATGTCTTTCATTCCTGGGTGTCTTTGCAAGGATCTTGTCCACAACATTGGCGGGCAGTTCTTCAAGCACGTCAATCTTGTCGTCAAAATCAAGCTCATCAATTATGTAGGTCAGCTCTTTTTCTGTTATACGGTTTATTATTTCCTTCTGATCATCTGAAGGCAAACGGGAAAAAACTTCCACCGAAATATCTTTCGGCAGCATCCTGAATACTATAATAGTCGTATCGATACCTGTTTCTTCAAGTATTTCTTCCAGCGCTTCCGCTATATCGGCTTCGTTGTTTTCCAGCAGTTTTTCTCTTGTTTTTTTGTAGTTTTTTTCTTTCAGCAAATCTATCATTTCTAACACAGCCTGATCAAATGTCTTTTTTTCTTCCATTTTTTTTACCTCCTTTCTTTGCATTTGATTAGTATACACTTTTTATGTGTTTATATCAACGAAATT
>DAIMEC010000150.1:0-2541 GCA_036725465.1 Bacillota bacterium
AAAAAACAAAAGAAATGAAACAAAAGAAAAAAACAGCAAATAAACCGGATAACATGAAAAGAAAGATACTTTGCTTTATGGTCGCTTTTATAGCCGCCTTTTCTCAGGGGGTTTTATTTTTGACGCCCGCATGCGCAGAAACTGCCGGAGAAACTCTTATAGTCCGTGTGGGATATTTCGGCGATGTGAATGATTACAGACTTAAAGCGGAACTTTCAAGGGAGCAGCTGGAGGCACTTCCTCAATATACAACGAACTACACAAATGTAACCAGAGTAGGGACAATAATGTACACTGTGGCACAGGGACCAAAAGTCGAAGATGTTCTGGCCCTGGCAGGGATAGATGTCTGGTCTGCACAAACCATGCACCTTAGAACAACAGATGCCACAGGAGAAACAAATAACTGGTTTTCGGAATTCACTGCGGCGGCATATCTTTCCGGCAACAGGTTTTATTATCCCAATATCAACGGCAAGTGGGAAACATTGAGCGAAAGCAGCGGGCAGGCACTCAGTGGAGGAACAGCAGGAGCACAGCCGGTTCATACCATACTGGCCATAAGGAGCTATTCCACTAAAAATCCGGAGCAGGCGGCAGTAATGACACCCGCCATGATGGATGAAGAAAAAAGCTACAGATTCTGTACGGGACAAACACCAATAAGCGAGTATGTGCCTACCACCATGAATGATGTCAGTTCCAAGGATTCGGCAAAATGGATATTCGGAATAGATGTCACTCTTTACGGTTCTTCGGAAAGAGAAGATCCCAATGATCCAAATGATATAGTCGGCAGTGAAAAAGATTCAGGAAGCATGAAAGACAGCGAATCAACCGGTCTTTTTGCCAGAGAAGTGACTCTGGGGGCAGCCGTTGAAGATGAAGAAAAAACCATGAAAGACAGAAAAGAAATGTCCGAAAATGCCGAGGAACTGGCGGCAGAAGCAAGAGATCCAAAGGCCCTGGCCATTGCAGGAAGCGTGGCAGGAGGGGCTCTTATGACCGGGCTTTTTGTCAAACTTATATTATTTTTGAAGGAGGTATGAGGACTTGTTTTCTGATACATTAAAAGAAGTGTTAAGAGCAGTGGCCAGTGTTATGCAGGTGCCGGTAATGATAGTGCTGCTGTTGCTTATGGTAGTGACCGTTATAATGCTGGGCAGCATAATAATGGAGTATTTTACCGAACGGAGACGCATGAAAGCAAAGATACCTTCCCTTGTGGACCGGATACAGGGCAAAAATACAGATGAATTAAAAATCCTTGTGGAAGAAAGCGGTCTTCTGAAAAGACAGAAGGCAGCCCTGCTGAAAGTCGTAGAAAGAAAAAACCTGTCTGATGATACAAAGGATGCTTTGGCAAGACAGATAATATTCCAGGAGCAGGCATATTATGAAAAAGTCTCAAAGATAACAGATGTAATAGCAAGGATAGCTCCCATATTCGGACTTCTGGGAACACTTATACCTCTTGGGCCGGGGCTTATCGCTCTGGGTCAGGGTGACACAAAGACACTGGCAGCATCCCTTCTTATAGCCTTTGACACAACAATAGCCGGATTAATAAGTGCAGCTTTTGCATATTTGATATCATCAATAAGGAAACGCTGGCATGAAGAATATATCGTAGCTCTGGAAACCATAATGGAAACCATACTTGAGCAGCAGAGCGAAGAAAGGGGAGAGAGATGAGAGTCACAGGCAAAAGCGGACGACTTCGCATAAACAGAAAAAAGGATGAAATAAATCCCATGGACGGTCTGGCCAACATGGCAGATGTCATGCTGGTATTCGCATGCGGACTTCTGATAGCACTGGTAGTGAACTGGAATGTGGATATAAACACCCTTTCTGACAGTGATGTGCCGGAAAAGGCCAAATATGAAGTCGAAGACATACAGGAAGAGGCTTCCGAAGAAGTAACCGACAAAGGCCGGCTGGAAGAGCTGGGGAAAGTTTACAGGGACCCCGATACGGGAAAATACTACGTGATAGATGAATAAGCGGAATTTCGGAAAATCAATATTTGTTTTTTTTGCAGGGTTTTTTGTCATACTTGCCTTTTGCGGCTGCGGAAATCCGGATATAGACATTTCAAAATATGAGGACAGTGTTATCGTTTTTTCCGGACTGACTGACAAGGACATAAAAATAACAGTCAAGGAATTGAAGTCAATGGACTGTGTCACTGTAAAAACAAAGAGTACAAGTGATAAGATAGGAGAAATAAAGGCCACCGGGCCACTGCTTGATACGGTGCTTGATGCCTACGATGCAGAAAAACAGGATTTCAGGATCATCAATATATACGGCTCGGATAAATACAAAATATCACTGACGGAAAGCTTTTTTGGAGAAAATGATCTTATCCTGGCCTTCGGGATCGATGAAAAACCTTTGGAAAAAGGGTCAAGGCCCATAAGGCTTATAATACCCGGATCGGATTCAGCTTACTGGGTACGCCTCGTGAAAAAGATAGAGTTCATTCGCTGATGTTATTTTTATAAAAAATGTATTGAATTTTTATATGGAATTCTA
>DAIMEC010000151.1:0-2525 GCA_036725465.1 Bacillota bacterium
AGAGGCCGAATATCATTTTGTGGAAGTAATGGCCTGCCCCAACGGATGCATTGGAGGCGGCGGGCAGCCCAGAAGCGACAGAGATTCCAGGAGGAAGAGATCGGATGCCCTTTATTCAAACGATAAATTGGCTGAAATAAGGCATTCTGCGGCGAATCCCTTTGTAACAAGGGTATATAAAGTCATAGTCAGGGATGATGCCAAGAGACTTCTTCACGTTCACTATTAGAAAACTACCATATTTTACAGACCCCCTTAATAATCTATCTGAAAACGGCCGTTTATGATTTCGCGGTCGTTTTCACTTTTTTGTAACAAACCGTTACAAATGACTTTAAATTTGCTATAATATCAAGCGTTATGGAAAATAAAATAGAACAGCAGAAAACAGAAAAAAACCGCGAGAAGCCAGAGGGAACCCGGGAAAATCCAGAGGGAACCCGGGAGAATACAGAAAGAAATGACCGGGAAGCAGTGCGTGAAAAACTGAAGGCAGATCTTGATAAACTTCTGAAAAAAGTCGAGAAACCGGCAAGATACACAGGTCTTGAAATCAATTCGGTAATGAAGGACCCGGATGCAGTATCTGTTCGGTTTGCTTTTGCTTTTCCCGATACATATGAAATAGGCATGTCCTATGTGGGCCTGCAGATACTTTATGATATCCTGAACAAAGATAAGGATGTTTACTGTGAAAGGGTTTTTGCTCCTGCTCCGGACATGGAGGAACTGCTGAGGCGGGAAGATATGCCCCTCATGAGCCTGGAGACGAAGACGCCTCTTCATCAGTTCGATATTATAGGATTCACTCTCCAGTATGAGCTTTCCTTTACCAATATACTCAATATGCTGGATCTTTCGGGAATACCCTTAAAAAGAGAAGACAGGAAACAGGGGAAATGGCCACTCATCATAGCAGGAGGGCCCTGTGCTTTCAACCCGGAGCCGCTTTCTGACTTTGTTGACCTTTTTGTCATAGGGGACGGTGAGAAGGCGGATATTGATCTTTGCAGACTTTATTCCAAACTCAAATCTGAACTCAAAAAAGATGCAACTGAAGACCGGCTGAAGAAGGTTTTCCTTGAAAAAGCATCAAAAATGCAGGGTATATATGTGCCGGGCAGGCCAATTGAGGGCAAAATACAAAAGATATTGCTTTCCGATATTGAAAATCTTTCTTATCCGGAAAAACCCATAGTGCCTTTCATAGAAACTGTCCACGACAGGGCGGTTGTTGAGACTTTCAGGGGATGCAGCAGGGGATGCAGGTTCTGCCAGGCGGGCATGATATACAGGCCTGTCAGAGAAAGAAGCCCCGAAACCATCAAAAAACTGGCGGAATGTCAGTTAAAAAGCACCGGAAACGATGAACTTTCACTTCTTTCCCTTTCCATCTCCGATTATTCGGGATTCGAGCGACTGGTAATGGATATCATGGAAATGTGCCAAAAAGAAGACGTTTCTCTTTCCCTGCCTTCCATGAGACTGGATTCCTTCAGTTTCAGGGTCCTGGAAGAGATACAGAAATACAAAAAATCGGGGCTGACCTTTGCTCCGGAAGCCGGTACCCAGAGACTGAGGGACATTATCAACAAGAATATAACCGATGAAGACATATTCTCTTCCGTGAGAAAAGCTCTGGAACTGGGTTGGCAGCAGATAAAGCTGTATTTCATGGTGGGTCTTCCCGGGGAAACGGAAGAAGATCTACAGGGAATAGCTGATATAGTAAAAAAAATACTGGATATCAATTATGAGGTGAACGGTCGCAAAGGCGGGCGTTTCAACGTTACAGTCAGTGTTTCGAATTTCGTTCCAAAAGCCCACACACCTTTTCAGTGGGAAGCCCAGGACAGTGAAGAAAGTTTCCTTGAAAAACAGGAGTATATTCGTCGGAGACTGCCCAAAAAGAATGTTACCTATAATTACCACGGAGCATACAAAAGTATCCTGGAAGGGGTCTTTGCCAGGGGAGATGCAGAATGCGGCAGGGTCCTTTTGGAAGCATGGAAAAACGGTTGCAGGTTCGACAGCTGGAACGAACATTTTGACCGGCAAAAATGGAGAGAAGCTTTTGAAAAAACAGGTATCTCTGCAGACAAATATACAGTGAGGAAGAGAAGTTATGACCAGAGCCTGCCATGGGACTTTATCGATACTTATATAAGCCGGGAATTCCTTATAAATGAGGCCAAAAAGGCTCAAATTGGCCAAACCACAGGGGACTGCAGGGAAGGATGCGAAGACTGCGGCATCAGCAGAAGTGCAGGCTGTCCGTTAGCAAGAGGAAAGAAAAAAGGAACAACGGAATAAAAGCAGACAGAGCCAAGGAAAAAAAAGAAGACAGAGCCAAGGGAAAAAACAAGACAGAGCCAAGGGAAAAAAGAAGACAAAGCCAAGAAAAAAAGAAGACAAAGCTAATGGTATAAAATACCGCAAAACGGGAGAATAAATTTGCCAAGATATAAACTGACACTTACAAAGGAAGGATATATACGTTATACTTCGCATCTTGATATGTTGAG
>DAIMEC010000152.1:0-2487 GCA_036725465.1 Bacillota bacterium
GTGACAAATATACTCTGATCTTCGTCCATCAGAATTGCTTCGGCTCCCTTGATCTTCTCTATAAATCCTTTTCCCTTTTGGATACCTGCTGCGAAAACAGCTGTAGACAGTGCATCGGCTATCATGCCGCTTTCATGGATCACGGAAACGCTTACAAGCCCTGAGGTGGCCGGCATTCCCTTTGATATGTCGATTATATGATGCACCCTTTTTCCTTCTTTGTCAATAAAGCAGCGTTCATAATCGCCGGATGTCACCACAGCTTTGCCCGAAGCTTCCGTTACTTCCACTGCTCCCAGAAGGGTGTCTTTTTTTCTCGGATGTCTTATTCCGACTCTGAAGGGAGTTCCGTCCTTTCTTTTTCCAAGGAGACAGACATTGCCTCCTATATTCAAAAATGCGGAAGAAATGCCGCCTTCTTTTAGTTTTTTTATGCAGCAGTCTCCGGCATATCCTTTGCCTATGCCTCCGAGGTCTATCATTTGACCGGCATTTTTAAGAAATGCTTTTTTCTCTTTTTTATCAAGGACAAGATCTCTGTGATCCACCAGGGCAAGTGCACGACTGATCTTTTTTTTATCAGGAGGTCCATCAATCCTGCTGTTCCTCCAAAGATCAATTAGTGGTGCAGCGGTTATGTCAAATACACCAAGGGATATCCGGGAAAATCTTTTTGCTTCCGAAAGGATATTCATCGTCTCTGTGCTTACTGTAACCGCTTCTTTGCCGGCAGACATGTTGATTCTGCTGATTTCACTGTTTTCAATAAAACGACTCAGCTTTTTTTCCAGTCTTTCTATTTCATCTTTTGCGCCATCCGGGATCCTATGGGTATCCCTGTCCATTATTTTGATGGTGATTTCTGTGTCCATGGCATATCCATGGTATTCATAAGGCGGGGCCACTTACATTTGTTCTCCTTTTTTTGTACTGTCCTTTTTCCTTTTTGTGTTTTTCCTGAGGAATTTTATTGCGTCATCTTCATCCAGAGGTTTACTTATAAGGAATCCCTGTATTCTGTCGCAACCGCATTTTATGAGATTTTTCCTTTGCTTTTCGTGTTCTACTCCTTCGGCTATTGCCTTATGATCGAATTTATGAGCCATGGAAATGATGTCGATTATTATCTCTCTTTGTGGGTCAAGCACCATCAGGTCATCTACGAAGAATTTGTCTATTTTCAGGGAATTTATATTCAGTTCTCTTTCTCTGGCCAGAGATGAATATCCGGTTCCGAAATCATCGATATAAATATGGATGCCTGCCTTTTTCATTTCTCCCAGGATCTTGTTTATTTCGATATAGCTTGAAGTAAATACGGACTCTGTTATTTCTATTCCCACATTCTCCGGGCGAACTTTCATTTCATCCATCAGCCGGAAAAAATTACTGCAAAAATCCTCCTTGAGAATTTGTATGACGGAAATATTTACTGAAACATTTATATCTTCATATCCTTCCTCATTTAATCTTTTCAGAAAACTAAAAGCCTGTCTTATTACAAGTTCTCCTATGGGTATTATCAATTTTGTCTTTTCTGCTACAGGAATGAATTCCAAAGGCGGCACCTGTCCCAGGTTCTCATTTTTGAACCTGGCCAGTGCTTCAAATCCGCATATCGCTTTTGATTCGGTATCCACTATGGGCTGATACTGCAGATATAAGTTTCCTTTGTTGCCGAATGAGGCCAGTCTGCTAAGCTCCCACTTTATCTCCTGTTCCCTTAGTATCTGTTTCTGCATTTTGGAATCATAAAAGCATATCCCGAAATCTTTGTCCTTTATTTCAGTTGCTTTTTCGGAAGCCAGAAGAAGATTTTTCAGAATAACATCCGCATTGCCTTCAAAGTCTTTGCTGATTTCCAGGACACCTATGCCTCCTCCTACCCTTTCTATTGACAGTATCGAATCCAGGGTAAGGGCTATTTTTTCACAGAGCAGCTCCAGATATTCTTTTTCGTTATAGTTTTTTACGTACAAAACAAAACGGTCCGCATATGTATAAAAAAGACGTTTCTCATTATCACAATGAACTTTAAGTGCTTTTGCTATTTCCTTGACCAGATCCTGTGTGTAATGGAATCCGTATATCTTGGTCAGCGACTTAAGAGTAAAAAGATTGATGCTTATCAAGGCCCTTTTGCCGGCAAATTCTTTTTTCGTATCCTCATCGATCATTTTTTCAAGATAGGTCCGGTTGTGAAGGCCGGTCCATCGATCGTGGTCATTATTATATTTTAGCGTATTTTCCATTACCTTATGATCTGTTATATCTATTATTATTCCTTCTAAAGCTTCCACATCGCCCTGTTCATCATAAACGCCCTGGCCCATTTCAAGGACCCATCTGCGCTCCCCGGAGGCTTTGACTATTTCATATTCGTAATTGAAGGTTTTCTTTTCAGAAAGTATTGTCTCCCACTGCTGCCAGAGCAGTTCTCTGTATTCTGCAGCGATCAGATCATAAAAGGAAAGTTCCTTGTTATCT
>DAIMEC010000153.1:0-2484 GCA_036725465.1 Bacillota bacterium
CGGTGGAGACCATAGTAAAGGCCAATGAGGGTGAAGACCCGGTCATGGTGGTGTAAACTGTTGAAGAAGTAGTAAATGAAAAAGCGATATCCTATGATACGGAAGTCAAAAAATCAAGCAAGTATGAAGAGGGAACGGTAAAGGTTGCTGAAGAAGGAGAGAAGGGCATAAAAGAAGTTACTTCCATCGTGAAAAAAGAAAACGGAGAAGTAACAGACAGCAAAGTCATCGGAGAGAAAGTAACAAAAAAACCCGAGTCAAAAGTCGTAATCAAAGGAACCAAAATCAGCAAGACCGGACAAAAAGTTGCAAGCTACGCATTGCAGTTTGTTGGAAATCCCTATGTATGGGGAGGAACAAGTCTTACCAACGGAGCTGACTGTTCCGGATTCACTCTAAGCGTTTATTCACATTTCGGCATTTCACTGCCTCACAGTGCAGCCGCTCAGAGAAACTACGGAAAGGCTGTTTCATACGGCGATGCAAGACCCGGAGATCTGTTCTTTTATCCGCACCATGTTGCGATATACATCGGTGGCGGGCAAATCGTGCATGCCAGTACTTCCAGTACAGGAATAATAGTAGGAAATGCCAGCTACAGACCTCTCTCGTGTATCAGACGTCTTTTGTAAAAAAGAGCAAAAACAAAAAAGGCTTGGAAAAACCCAAAAGTCAAACAAAAAACCAAAACAAAAATGAGCTGCCCATAGTGCAAAAAATTGCCGGGCAGCTTTTTTATTGTGCTAAAAGTTTTTTTCTTCTTCCAAGCTTTTGCGCCACCTGGTGGGAGTTTTTCCGTACCATTTTCTGAAATTCACCGCCATATGTTTTCTGTTGACAAAGCCCACTTCTCCCGCTATTTCATCCACGGTTTTTTCCGTATCGAAAAGAAGCCGCTCGGCTTCCTCGCATCGGGCGAGAGCCAGTATCTCAGAAAAAGAGATGCCGATCACTTTTTTTATATACCTGCTCATATGAGAGGGACTGAGGTAATATTTTGATGCCACATCAGTCAGTCTCAGGCGGCGGGAAAAGTTCTCGTAGATATAGTCAACTATTTCATAAGCTCTTTTATTATGGTGCATCGCTGCCGTAGAGGTGGCTCTGCGAAAAAGCATATAAATGCCGTCGGGATCTTTTTTGTAAAAGTAATACCGAAACTGTTCGCAAAGAAGTCCCAGCATTTCTCTTACCAGGTTTTCTGTTACAAGATCACTGGGTGCCGCACAGGAGCACTCTTTTAAAAGAGCGTGCATAAGGTGTTTCAGGTGACGGAGTTCGCGGGAATCTTTTTCGGGACTTTCAGATCCGCATATGAAGTAAATATCACGGAGATCCCGGAAAAATCTGCTGTAATAACGCTTGTCGATATGAACTGTCAAAATCAGGGTGCCGGGCGATAAAGGATGCATCCTGTGAGCGTCCATTGCATTAAAAATGTAGACATCCCCTGGACCAAGGATATGATCAAGAGCACAGTCGGAGATCTTGAGACGGCCTTTTTCGACACAGACTATTTCTACGATGCTGTCATGCATGTGGAAAGGAACTGCTTCCGCCTCTGAGACAAGGGCATTTGTGCCCGAATTCAATTCAAAAATTACAGGCTGACGAAATTTCATAAATCAATGATATCAAAAATATACCCTGATAACAACAAAAATATACCCCTATTTTCAGGCGGAAAGACATATTATTTAATCATAGAGATACTGTAAATGAAAACAAAGAAACAAAGAAGCAAATAGAAACCAAAAAACAAAGAAACCAAAAAACAAAGGAACTAAAAAACGAAGAAAACCCAAGAACCCAAGAAAACCAGGAAACGAAGCAAAGAAGAAATAAAAGAAACACAAGGAAAGCGAAGACAGGAAAAGAAAAGTCAGGTAAATCACAACAGACAGAAACTAATTTTCAACGGAAAGGAGAAAAAAATGCTGATGCAGTCAAAAGTACTCAGCGATGAGGAAATCAATGTCATACACAAAAAAAGCATAAGGATACTTGAAGAAACCGGAGTGAAATTCCCCAGCGAAAAAGCCCTGGATCTGCTGGAGGGAGCAGGAGCCCGGATAGACAGAGAAAAAGAGCTAGCATATATAAATGAAGACATGGTGAATAAGGCCCTAAAAACATCACCCAAAGAGTTCACTCTCGGAGCACCGGACCCCAAATACGATCTTAAGCTGCCTTCTGCCCTTCCGACCCACAATATCGACGGTTGCGGCATGTATGTCTATGATCACGACAGCAGGAAAAAAAGACTGGGGACGGTAAAAGATGTAGAAGACAGTTTCAGGATATTCCAGACCATGGATATGGGCAGTATAGGATGGGCGCCCATCGCTGCGGCTGATCTGCCTCCGAAGGTTGCGGGCGTAATGGAAACAGGACTTTTTTATATCAACAGCAGCAAGCATTATCAGGATGAGGAAACCAGCATGAAGGGCGTAGGCTATCATATGGAAATGGCAAAGGCCATTC
>DAIMEC010000154.1:0-2482 GCA_036725465.1 Bacillota bacterium
ATACTGATAGCATATCCCGGAGGTTATTATGCCCATTTCTTTACTGCCCTCTTCTATCCTGTTTATCCGGGACCTGCTGCTGTCTTCGGCAAATTTCTGTATTCTTTTTTCCTGGGCTATGTGAAGTTTTTTGGCCGCCGCAGGCATGGCTACATATTTGCCTGTATTTTTTTTATATTCTTTAAGTTTGGGGACGGGGATCTCTCCAAGTTCAACTACTCCCCTTGAATGAGATATCCTGGTGTTTGATCTTATCATCATTACTGTATCGTATTTTTCACTCAGTTCAAAAGCCAGTTTCACATATTCAAGGCACTCCTTCGAGTCTGCCGGCTCCAGCATCGGTACTCCCGCACTTCTGGCATAAAACCTGGAATCCTGCTCGTTCTGGCTTGAATAGCATCCGTTATCATCTGCAACAACAAAAACTATTCCGGCATTGACTCCCGTATAGGCCGCTGTGAAAAGAGGATCCGCTGCCACATTAAGTCCAACATGCTTCATGCATGTCATCGCTCTTGCTCCGGCTATGCCTGCCCCGATAACGACTTCAGCACCAACTTTCTCGTTGGGTGCCCATTCCACATGTATACTGTCGTATTTTGCTGCATTTTCTGTTATTTCTGTTGAAGGTGTCCCGGGATATGATGAAATCACTTTTGTCCCGGCTTCTGCTGCACCCCTGGCGAAGGCTTCATTGCCCAGCATTATCTTTTTTTTCATAGTTATCTGTTCCTCTTGTCTATTACTCTTTTTCCTTTTCCCTCGAATCTGGGCAGTGTTCCCGCAGACACCAGAGTTACTTTTGCCTCTATATTCAGTACCGTTCTCAGATCATGACCTATCCTTCCTCTCAGTTCTTCAAGCTTTTTGAAGTTATCAAGCAATGATGCGTCCGAGAATTCCACTCTTACTTCTATCCTGTCCATATAACCTTCATTGTAGACCACTATCTCATAGAAAGGCTGTATCTCTTTTGTGGACATTATTACGGATTCAATCTGGGAAGGATATACATTCACGCCCCTTATTATCAGCATATCATCGGAGCGTCCCTGAACTTTTGCCATTTTCATGGAAGTCCTGCCACAGGGGCAGGGAGTATCATCAAGCCATGTTATATCTCTTGTCCTGTATCTCAGCATGGGGAAGGCTTCCCTTGTAAGTGATGTTATTACCAGTTCACCTTTTTCTCCCATATCAAGAGTATTGAGTTTGTCCGGATTTATTATCTCAGAAAAATAATGGTCTTCTGCAATATGCATTCCCTTTTGCAGATAACATTCTCCCGAATATCCCGGGCCTCCCAGCTCGGACAGTCCGTAGTTTTCTGTGGCTGTTATCATCAACTGTTTTTCAATTTTTGCCCTCATCTCTTCCGTATGTCCTTCTCCGCCGAAGAGAGCCAGTCGAAGTTTTATTTTGCTTTTATCTATACCTCTTTTTTCGATTTCATCCGCCATGTAAAGTGCATAAGAAGGCGTTGACACCAGTACTGTGACTCCGAAATCCTGCATTATCATAAGCTGTCTTTCTGTATTTCCGCTTGAAAGCGGCACCACCATGGCCCCTACTCTCTCCATGCCGTAGTGGAGCCCGAAACCCCCGGTAAAAAGTCCGTATCCGAAAGATATCTGAGTTATGTCCTCCGATGTGACTCCTGCAGCGGATATTACTCTGGCCAGTATCTCTGTCCAGTTTTCAAGATCGTTTCTTGTATATCCTTCTATCTTTGGCTTCCCCGTGGTTCCCGAAGACCCGTGCACCCTTACTATCTCTTTTTTATCAACAGCAAAAAGTCCGAAAGGATAATTGTTCTTGAGGTCATCCGCCGTTGTAAAGGGCAGAAGTCTAACATCCTCCAGTGTTCTTATGTGTTTGGGCTTAAGTCCCGTTTCATCAAATTTCTTTCTGTAAAAGGGTACTCTTTCATAACATCTTTCTACGGTTTGCTTGAGTCGTACCAGCTGTATCTCTTTTATCTCATCTCTACCGGCGCATTCAATTTTTTTGTTCCAGATAATGTGTTCCATTTTTTCTTCCCTTTTCTTAAATAATACACTTATTGTATAGTAAAGAAGGTGTAAAATCAAACACTTCTGCCCATTCTATGCTATAATATGCCATTATGAACAAAGTAATATCGAAATTCGGAAAAACAGTAGAAAAACAAATAAATAAAAATCCAAAAGCAGCCTACTCAGTGTGCCATAGAAAGCTATTTCCTTGAGACAATGGCAAAAGTCCTGCAGATGGGAATGGACGAAATGGCGCAAACGGGAACGAAATGGAAAGAAAATATAACTATTTCAAGTATGTGCGGCATATTTGCAGAATCCGAAGTTGTTTCTCTTATTGCGGAAAATAAAAATACCGCAGATATCATACATGGACTGAACAAATCCGTGGCATCAAAAACAGTTTCTCTTTTAAGCCGTATACCGGTGCGCGAAAAAATCATGATAACAGGAGGTGTTGCAAA
>DAIMEC010000155.1:0-2340 GCA_036725465.1 Bacillota bacterium
GAAACATGTTCTTCTTTTTTCTTTATCAATTTACACCATTATATGGGCACGACCTGAAATAAGAAAGTATTGTTTGAAAAATACAGAATCAGTGTAAATCATAAAGGTAAATTGATTATATAAGCAAATGTAAAAAATATATCTTACTGCTTTATAATTATATCATAAAAAACGTTGTTATGTTGTAAATTCAACATACAAACCTGATTCTTTATAGTATAATACAATTTAAATTATACCAGATGGGAGTGATAAGCCGTGGTAGAACAAGTATTCAGACTATATAAGGGAAACGAAAAAACAATAGAAAAAGTACTGCTTGACGAGAATATAAACTACATGCACATGGTACTAAACAAAACTGAAGGGCTACCCGAACATTTCTCAAATTCAAACCTTTATATGACTGTGTTGCGGGGCAGACTTTCTATCGGTCTTGATGATCAGGAAATACATGAATATGAAGCAGGAGATCTTCTCAAGATACCCTTCAAGACAAAAATGAATGTCAAAAACCTTCACGATGACACACTGGAACTTATTGTCGTAAAAGCCCCTGCACCCAAGGATTGATGATCCTTTGAGGAATGGACCAAAATATAAAAAAGAATATCTTTTATCAGAAAAACGTTTTACAGGAAAGGAGAAACAAATGAAGAAGTACACATGTATCCCCTGCGGATATGTATATGACCCGGAACTGGGAGATTCCGACGGAGGTATCGCTGAAGGAACCCCTTTTGAGGAGCTTCCCGATGACTGGCACTGTCCAATATGTTTTGTTGGCAAAGACGAATTTGAACCTACAGAAGAATAAAGGAGGAAAACAGTATGAGTATGTTTTGTTACCAATGCCAGGAAACAGCCGGAGGACAAGGCTGTAAGATCCGTGGTGTATGCGGGAAGACGGAAGAAGTTGCAAAGCTTCAGGATCTTCTGATTTACACCCTTAAGGGCATTTCAGACATCGTTACAAAAAGTAAAACAGATGCAGTGTCCATTGAAAAAGTCAACCATGAAGTTCTTAACAGTCTTTTTATGACTATTACAAATGCAAACTTTGATGACGGTTCAATTGAAACTCAAATAAAAAAAATGATAGCCTTAAGGGACGAACTCCAAAAGCCTGCCGAGCCGGACTGCCTTCATGATGCTGCGCTGTTCAATGTAAAATCAAGAGAGTCCATGCTCGAAAAGGCCGATTCCATCGGTGTACTGGCCACTGAAAATGAAGATGTTCGTTCTCTTCGTGAAATGATCACATACGGACTTAAGGGAATGGCCGCATATACCGAACATGCCAACAATATTGGCAAAGAAAATCTTGAAATAAATGCTTTTATCTATGAAGCTCTTGCTGCCACACTGGATGACTCCATGACTGCAGATGACTTGGTAGTTCTTACCATGAAAACAGGAGAACACGGTGTAAAAGCCATGGCTCTTCTGGATGAGGCCAATACCACGAGATTCGGGACTCCCGAGATCACAGAGGTAAATATAGGTGTAAAAAATAATCCTGCGATTCTTATAACAGGCCATGATCTTACAGATCTGGAACAGCTGCTGGAACAGACAAAAAACACAGGAGTAGATGTTTATACCCACAGCGAAATGTTGCCTTCACACTACTACCCGGCTTTCAAAAAGTACGAAAATTTTGTGGGTAATTACGGGAATGCCTGGTGGAAACAGATAGATGAATTCGGACCTTTCCACGGACCGATCCTTTTTACCACCAACTGTATAGTCCCTCCCCGAAGCGAGGAAATAAAGGGAAGGATATTTACCACAGGCTCCACCGGCTATCCCGGATGCAAGCACATACTCCCTGATGAAAACGGGAAAAAAGACTTTTCTGAGATAATAGAGCTGGCAAAAACTCTTCCGGCTCCCGAGGGAATCGAATCAGGCAGTATCGTGGGCGGTTTCGCACACGATCAGGTAATAGCTCTGGCCGATAAGGTTGTTGATGCGGTCAAATCCGGTGCAATAAAAAAATTCTTTGTTATGGCAGGTTGCGACGGCAGAATGAAATCAAGAGAATACTATACAGATTTCGCAAAAAAACTTCCCGGGGATACAGTAATACTGACCGCGGGATGTGCAAAATACCGTTACAATAAACTGGGCCTTGGAGATATTGACGGCATACCAAGAGTACTTGATGCAGGCCAGTGTAATGACTCCTATTCTCTGGCCGTGATCGCCATGAAACTACAGGAAGTATTCGGTCTTGACGATATTAACAAGCTGCCCATAGCATTCAATATAGCCTGGTATGAACAGAAAGCTGTGATCGTTCTTCTTGCCCTGCTTTATCTCGGTGTTAAGAATATA
>DAIMEC010000156.1:0-2314 GCA_036725465.1 Bacillota bacterium
GCCTGTTCGACGGCAGCAGGTCCGGCATTTGAGGGAGCCTCGATAAATCACGGGATGCGGGCCGTACCGGGGGCCGTTGAAAAAATCATGATAAAAAAAGAAAAAGTTCTGATAAAAACAATAGATGGCATACAGCCAAAAGGCATATGCGGGTCGGGCATAATAGATGCTGTGGCACAGATGCTTGATGCCGGAGTAGTGAACAGGACCGGCAGGATACTTTCTGCTGAAGAGCTGAAAAAGAACGGTATGCCCGGAGCGGCCATGCGAATCAACGAAAAAGAAAGCAGAGAATTCTCACTCGTGATAAGAGAGCATGACGAAGACATAGTTCTTACTCAAAAAGATATAAGAGAAGTACAGCTGGCAAAGGGAGCCATATCCGCGGGAATAAACATTATGCTTGAAAAAGCAGGAAGGAAGAAAGAAGAAATAAAAAAAATAGTACTTGCGGGAGCCTTTGGAAACTCCATAAACAAAGAAAGCGCAGTGGCCATAGGGCTGCTACCGGACATAGACATAAAAAAGATCCATGCGGTAGGGAATGCCGCCGGAGCCGGAGCCATAATGGTGCTTGCCGATGACCGTGAACAGAAAAAAGCATTAGAGTTGCCTCGAATAACACAGCATGTTGAACTGGCGGAGATCAAAGGCTTTCAGGAAAAATTTATTTCAGCCATGTCTTTTTGATCAAAACATTTTTCAGAAAAACAAACACCCATTGATAAAAACAGCAAGAATAAGATATAATAAAATTCAAATATAAATAAACAGGAGGTAATTATGATAGACAGACAAAAGCTAAAAAGCCAGATGAAAAAAGAAATCGAAATGTTCGAAAAAAATCACAAAAAATCGGGTGAGCTTTACAGAAAAGCCAAAGAAAGTCTGCTGCAGGGAGTGCCAATGAACTGGATGACAAAGTGGGCGGGCAGCTATCCTGTTTACGTGGCTAATGCAAAAGGAGCCCATTTTCAGGATGTTGACGGCAATGATTATCTGGATCTATGCCTGGGAGATACCGGCTCTATGATCGGCCATGCACCTGAGCCGGCGGTAAGAGCCATAACTGAGTATGCAAAAAAGGGCACCACTTTTATGCTGCCGACAGAAGATGCCGCTTGGAACGGCGAAGAACTTAACAGACGATTCGGGATGAAATACTGGCAGTTTGCCACAAGTGCTACAGACTCAAACAGATTTGCTCTCAGACTGGCAAGAGAGATAACCGGTAGAAAAAAGATAGTTGTCTATAACTGGTGTTATCACGGTTCTGTGGATGAAACAGTAGCTGTGATCGATGAAAAAACAGGAAAGACAGTGGTAAAACCCGGAAGTATAGGTCCTCAGTGTGATCCGGAACTGACAACAAAGGTGATAGAATGGAACGATGTTCCTGCCCTTGAAGCGGCACTTATGGACGAAGATGTGGCTGCAGTTCTGGCGGAACCCGTAATGACCAACTGCGGGATCGTGCATCCTAAACCCGGATACCATGATGCACTCAGGAAACTGGCAAAAAAATACGGCACATTACTTATTATAGACGAAACACATACCATTTGCGCCGGTGTGGGCGGATGCACAAAGGAATACGGACTGAAACCGGATATGGTGGTAGTTGGCAAGACCGTTGCCGCAGGCATACCCTGTGCTGCCTATGGATTTACCAAAGAAGTGGGTGATAAAGCAGCTGCAGCCATACCTCGTGAACTTTGCGATATAGGAGGAATAGGAGGGACACTGGCAGCCAATGCCCTGTCCATGCACGTGATGAGAGCTGTCCTTGGGGAAGTTCTTACACAGGAGTATTATGACAAGAATATACCTTTGGCGAAGAGATTCAATGAAGGTGTGCAGAGTGTAATAAGCAAGTATGGTCTTCCGTGGAATACTACGCAGCTGGGATGCAGAACTGAATACTGGTTCAGAAAAGAGCCTGCAAAGAACGGAGGAGAAGCTGAAGCTGCAGTGGATTTCGAATTGGATCAGTACATGCATCTGGCATCAATGAACAGAGGATTCCTTATGACTCCCTTTCATAACATGGCACTGATATCAGCGGCAACATCGGAAGAAGATATAGACAGACATACCATGGTGTTTGATGAAATAGTATCAAATATAATATAGCAGCAAATGTGAAAAACTTTAAATACGGAGCGATGAAATTTTTGGAAAATGTCGCTCCTTTTTATTTTATCAAAGATACCGGAGGGCTTTTGTCTGCCGGAAAAAAGTTGTATACTGGAAAAAAGAGGGTCTGTAAAGTAGATATGAAAAAAAGAGGCCATGAGAATAATGTTTCTGCTAA
>DAIMEC010000157.1:0-2307 GCA_036725465.1 Bacillota bacterium
GCCCATAAGGAAAACCGTAAAGTTCATAAAGAAAATCTTAATATACAAGAAGAAAGTCCTTACAGGGAAAGGCGCATGTTCATAAGCTTTTCAATAATACACAGATTCGCAAAAATATTTCTCTCAGCAAAAATGGAACAGCTCGGCACCTTGAAGTGCTCGCCCCCTTATATTGCGGCGATCTATCATAATCCGGGACTTTCTCAAAATGAACTGTCGGAATTTCTTAAAATAGATAAAGGCGCCGTCGCAAAAACAGTCAAATGTCTTTTGGCCAAAGGATTTATTGAAAGGGAAAAAGACCCTCTGGACAAACGCGGATATAAACTGTATCTCACCAAAAAAGGAGAGACCCTTATGCCGAATCTGCTGACCATAGAATCCGGATTTGAACGGAAAATAACAGAGGGTATGTCCAATGAGGAAAAAGAACTTTTAACAAAACTCATAAATAAAGCCGCGACAAATATTTTGTCCCTCGATACAGGAGAAAAAAATGAGAATAATATTTAAGTATTACAAAAAATACATTCCCTTCATACTTTTGATCGTAGGTGTACTTTTCGGGCAGGCCATGTGCGAACTGGCCCTTCCCGGATATATGTCAGACATAATAAATGAAGGAATAATAATGCAGAACATGGATACCATTTACAGGCTGGGCATTATTATGATAGCCGTAACTCTGGGAAGCGGGATATGTGCTGTCGCAGGAAGCTTTCTTGCCTCCCGCACTGCCGCCAAATCAGCCCGTGATATAAGATCTTCTTTGTTCCGCAAAGTCACTTCTTTTTCCGATGCTGAGATGGATCAGTTTTCCACAGCGAGCCTCATAACCCGTTCCACCAACGATGTTCAAATGATACAGCAGGCTTCCGTTATGATCCTGCGCATGGCATTTTATGCGCCGATAATGGGAGTTGGCGCCCTGATAAAAGCCCTTAACACCAACGTATCCCTAACATGGACCATCGGTCTTGCCGTGGCAGTTATTTTCATTATAATGCTGATGGCTTTCTTCCTTGTACTTCCTAAATTCAAAGTCCTGCAGATGAAACTTGACCGGTTGAATCTGATAATGAAAGAACGGCTTTCGGGATTGCTTGTCGTCAGGGGTTTTGCAAGAGAAAAATATGAACAGGGACGCTTTGATGAGGCAAATATAGATCTTATGAAAATAAATGTTTTTGTAAACAAAGCCATGTCTCTTCTTATGCCGGCTCTCATGTTGGTAATGAATCTTTCCGGAATACTGATCGTGTGGTTCGGTTCAAAACTAATAGAGGCAAACGACATGATGATCGGAGACATGCTGGCATTCCTTCAGTATTCGATGCAGATAATAATGTCATTTCTCTTTATTACCATGATGTTCATCATGGTTCCAAGAGCTGCAGTTTCCGCACAAAGGATCGGCAAGGTTTTGGCGGTTGAGCCTTCTGTAAAAGATGCGCCGGCAGCAGGGCCACAAGGAAAAGCCGGTGCTGAAGCAGTTCCGGAAAAAGCCGGTGCTGAAGCAGTTCCGGGAAAAGCCGTTTCGGTATCAGTTTCGGGAAAATCCGGCTCGACGACAACTTCAAATGCTCCCGGAAGCATAAAAGAAACCCAAGTATCCAAAGGTGTTCTTGAGTTCGAAAATGTATCATTCGCATATCCCGATTCAAAAGAAAAGACCCTTTGCGATATCAACTTCACCGTCAGCCCGGGAAAAACCACTGCCATAATCGGTGGCACCGGCAGCGGCAAAACCACTCTGGTAAGACTGATAACCCGCTTTTATGATGTGACCGGCGGCCGCATCCTTCTTGACGGAAATGATATAAGAAATATCCCTCAGAAAGATCTTCGTGATGTGATCGGATATGTGCCGCAAAAGGGAATACTGTTTTCAGGCACCATTGCGGACAATCTTCGTTTCGGAAAAGAAGATGCTTCGCCCGAAGAAATGGAATCAGCCGCAGAAACAGCTCAGGCTCTCGATTTCATAAAAAGCAAAAATGAAGGCTTTGAAGAGCTTATAACCGAGGGCGGCACCAATGTTTCCGGAGGTCAGAAACAGAGGCTTTCCATCGCCAGGGCACTTATAAAAGACCCCCATATATACATTTTTGACGATACATTTTCGGCGCTTGATTTTAAAACAGATGCGGCTCTTAGAAAAGCCCTTAAACAGAAAATCGAAGATGCCTCCATGATAATAGTCGCTCAGAGGATAAACACCATAA
This sequence comes from Bacillota bacterium, assembly GCA_036725465.1. GTDB lineage: Bacteria > Bacillota > Clostridia > Peptostreptococcales > Anaerovoracaceae > UBA1422. The sequence continues at coordinate 2,226 of DAIMEC010000157.1, forward strand.
TGGATGCAGATCAGATCATCGTTCTCGATGAAGGAGAAATTGCAGGAAAAGGCACCCACAAAGAGTTGCTTTCATCCTGTGA
>DAIMEC010000158.1:0-2271 GCA_036725465.1 Bacillota bacterium
ACTGTGGTAAGCGGAATGGCTATCGGCATCGATTCGTACGCCCATAAGGGAACCCTTGCCAAAAAAGGTTCTACTGTGGCAGTACTGGGATGCGGTACAGATATTTGTTACCCGGAAGTAAACGGCAGATTAAAAGAGCAAATAGAAAAAAACGGGCTTGTGGTGTCTGAATATCCAAAGGGGCATCCCCCCTCTTTCTATACTTTCCCGAGAAGAAACAGAATAATAAGCGGTATGTCAGAGGCGGTCGTTGTTATTTCCGCCGGTCTTAACAGCGGAGCTCTTATTACTGCCGAACTGGCCGCGGATCAGGGCAGGGATGTATATGCAGTGCCCGGGAACATAAACAGCATATATAACATGGGGTCAAACAAACTAATAAGAGACGGGGCGATAATGATATCAAAAATAGATGACCTTCTGGATGACCTTAGCATAAAAAGAAAAGAAACAGAAGAGGTTGAAGCGGCTCTGGGTCCTGAAGAAAAAACAGTTTTCGGACTGATTGCCGAGAACGGAGAAGTCACTGCGGATTACCTTTGCAGAAAGACGGGAAAGAAGTCTTCCTACATAAGCGGAATAGTGACCGTGCTGGAAATGAAAGGAGTGGTTGAAACTTCATCCGGGAAAATTTTTGTTGCAAAATAACAAGAATGTACATATAATCATTTTTTGTAAAGTGTTTGGATAATTCTAAAGGGAGTAAATATGGCTGCAGCAAAAAAACATTTAGTTATAGTTGAATCGCCTTCAAAGGCCAAAACCATAGGCAAATTTCTCGGTAGCAGATATAAAGTGGTGGCATCCTCGGGACATTTAAGAGATCTGCCCAGAAGCAAACTGGGGATAGATATCGAAAAAGATTTTGAGCCGGAATACATTTCAATAAGGGGAAGAGGATCACTTATAAAAGAACTCAAAAAAGAAGCAAAGAAGGCAGACAGGATATATCTGGCCACTGACCCGGACAGAGAAGGAGAAGCGATATCATGGCATCTCCAGTTTCTGCTGGGTATAGATAATAAAGAGCCCTGCAGAATAGTATTTAATGAGATAACAAAAAAAGCAATAAAGGAAGCAGTAAAAAATCCCAGACCTGTGGATATAAAACTCGTTGATGCCCAGCAGGCACGAAGAGTACTGGACAGACTGGTGGGTTATTCAATAAGTCCACTTTTATGGAGAAAGATAAGAAGAGGCCTTTCTGCGGGAAGAGTCCAGTCCGCAGCCCTTTCCATGATATGTGACAGGGAGAGCGAAATCAAAGCCTTCGTGCCGGATGAGTACTGGACCGTAACGGCCCTTTTCAAGAAACAGGAAGTGTTTTCGGCAAAACTTCAGCAGTTCATGGGAGAAAAAATAGTCCTGTCAAAAAAAGAAGATGCTGACAGGGTGCTTTCGGCCATAAAAGGGAACAGCTTCACGGTGGAAAGCGTAGAAGAAAAAGAAAGACAAAGAAAACCTTATGCGCCATTCACAACCAGCAGTCTTCAGCAGGAAGCATCGGCAAAATTAAACTTTACTGCAAAAAAGACCATGCAGATCGCACAGCAGCTTTATGAGGGAATAATGATAAAAGGTGACGGGACAGCGGGACTGGTCACATATATAAGGACAGATTCGGTACGAATATCCGAGGAGGCAAAAGAAGAGGCAAAAACATATATTAATGAAAGATTCGGAACGGGATATCATTCAGACAACTTTTTTTCAAACAAAAAAAAGGAAGTTCAGGATGCTCATGAAGCCATAAGGCCAAGTATCATAGGGCTTGATCCGGAACAAATCAAAGATTCACTCAACAAGGATCAGTACAATCTTTACAGACTCATATGGAGCAGATTCATCGCAAGCCGGATGAAACCGGCTGTTTATTCAGGAGTATCTGCGGTTATAGAAAACAGCGGATATATGTTCAAGGCTACAGGATCCAAACTTAAATTCGACGGATTTCTGAAAGTTTATTCTCCCGGAAAGGAAGACATAAAAATGCTTCCTCACTTAGAAAAAGGTGAGAAACTCCTAGCAGAAGATATTTTGGCGGAACAGAATTTCACACAGCCTCCGGCGAGATTTACAGAAGCATCTCTTGTTAAGGAGCTGGAAGAAAGAAACATAGGAAGACCCAGTACCTACGCACCCATAATAGCAACCCTTACAGAAAGAAAATATATAATAAGAGAGAAAAAGATGCTTGTTCCCACTGACCTGGGAGACATGGTCAATCAGATGATGAATGAGTATTTCAAAAATATAGTTGATTTGAATTTT
>DAIMEC010000159.1:0-2267 GCA_036725465.1 Bacillota bacterium
TGATACGGAAGAATACGGTTTTGATACATACAAAAGCATTATCGGAAATGACACTGAAAGCGTGGCAAGGACCGAACAGGAACTTATGGGAGGTCTCGGAGGAAGCAGATCCGATCTCAGCAGCAGAGAGGCCTGCTTTCTGCTGGCGGAATATATGGATTTCAATAAGGAACACGGAATCGAACTTCCCGGCGATACAAGAGAATATATATTTATGCTGGAAGACGCTTTTTCCGATCCCCTGTCAGAAGAAGAAAAAGATGTACTTGCAAATAAGACATGTACTCCCATAAAATCAGAATACCATCTCATCAACTACTTCCTTATGAGATGTCTGGGCAAAGACTACAAAGGTGCCGAATATCTTTGCCGGGGGTTTGATCCGTGGTCGGTTTTTCCCGATATCCCCATGTGTACCCTATGCAGGAATGCCAGTGACCCTTCAGACCTCACCGATGTCCGGCCCGGGGATACCGGGGGCGATCTTTCATCTGAAGGAGTGTTCCTCTGTCAGTCCCTGATTGAATATGACAAAAAATATTCCATTCTTGTCAGCCGCATTGAAGTCCATGATATGAAAGTAACCGACTGCAGACTGGAGTCCTCCATGCAGATAAGCCCTGCGGAAGCGGCCATGCTGCTTTCCAGATCGGAATTCATAACGGTATATGAAATAATGGCATCAGTAAAGGATATGGAAAAATATACCTGGGACCTGGCTGCCGGCACCATAGTAACCATCCATGACAACGGCAAACTGATGATGTCTTTTAACGAAAACAACGATCATGTTAACAAGCGCGTCTTTCGTCTCAGCGAAGATGTGTTCGGTCTTTATTATATAACCGACTACGGGCAGTTCATTATTTCTTCTCATTCTCTGAAGAATATAAGGAAGATGGAGGATGTAATATCCTCAGGACCTCTGGATTCACTTCTTCTGCCGTTGGGAAAATATGAATTCAAAGAACCCATCCTTTATGAATTTATACAAAGCGACTATGATAACTTTGAGGAATTTATGGAAGATCTCGAACCGGACGAATAGGAGGTAGTCATATGCAGAAAAGAACTTTCAAAAAAACCGGTGAAAAAATCTCTCTTCTCGGTATGGGAGTAATGCGTCTTCCCGAAACATCAGGCGGTCTGATCGATGAAGATCTGTCTGTAAAAATAATCAGAAGAGCCATAGACGGCGGTGTCAGTTACGTGGACTGTGCCTACACATACCACGGCGGAGCCAGTGAAAAGGTCCTTGGCAAAGCCCTGAAAAACGGTTACAGGGAAAAGGTCTTCATAGCCGACAAGATACCCTCATGGTTGGCCAAAGATGAAAAAGATATCGAAAAAATGTTCGAAGAAAGCTTTGCCCGCCTGGATGTTGATTTCATTGACATGTATCTTATCCATAACATCACTGCCCCCATATGGAAAAAAGTCCAAAAGCTGAACGTTATCCCTTTCCTGGAACAAAAACAGAAGGAAGGAAAGATCGGACATCTGGGATTTTCTTTTCATGACAGCCTTTCTCTTTTCAAGGAAGTCGTAAACTTCCGCCGCTGGGATTTCTGCCAGATACAGCTCAACTATATGGATTCTGATATCCAGGCCGGAGTGGAAGGCCTTCGTTATGCGGCTTCAAAAGGTCTTTCCGTTATTATAATGGAGCCTCTAAAGGGAGGCAGGCTTACGGATACCGTTCCTTCATCCATAAAAGAAATATGGGACAGAGCCGAAACAAAAAGATCTCCTGCGGAATGGTGTTTCCGCTGGGTGGCCGATTTTCCTGAGGTGACCACCATATTAAGCGGCATGAGCACAATGGAACAGCTGGAGGAGAATCTGAAAATAATCGAAAACTGCCTTCCCGAAAGTCTTACAGAAAATGAACATTCCCTGATCGAAGAAGTGGCGGACAAGTATAGGGAACTTATCAAATACCAGTGTACCGACTGCAAATACTGTATGCCCTGCCCTTTCAAGGTGGATATCCCCCGGTGCCTTTCTCTGTATAATGAATGGTTTCTTTACGATAAAAATCCAAAGACCCTTATGGAGTACAAGAACTGGATGGATAAAAGGCAGAGGGCTTCCAACTGCGCGGACTGTAAAGAGTGTGAAAGCAAATGCCCCCAGCAGCTGCATATAACAGAAGCCATGAAAAAGATAAAAAATGAATTCGGGGAATGAGGCACGATCAAACAAGGTTCATCAATCATAACCACCCTTCCAAAGGGTGGTTTGCTCTAGGGCTATAAGCCCTGGCT
>DAIMEC010000160.1:0-2248 GCA_036725465.1 Bacillota bacterium
ATTTCATCACTATTTTGACTTCACAGCCCTCTTCATATCCTTTGAGTTCTTTTGCGATACCCATTATGCTGCCTCTTATTATTGCTTCAACAAACGGGACCATCGGAACTTCCTTATCGTCAAAATACATTTTGACTTCAGTTTCCTTTCTTGCATCTGCCATTATTTTTACCTCCTTTTCAATCAAATCAACCATTTTTTTTATATCTTTTTTATTGCTCATTACGGGCAGTCCTTTGTAGCATTGAAGGCTGTCTCCTATTATGCCTGAAAAAGCAATAGTTCTTTCATCCATTCTCTCGTCAAGATCTTCTGTTTTTTCTCCGGTAACTATGTTGGGGCAGGATGCTCCCGGATCGCCTTCTATTACCAGATAGTCCTGATCATACTGGCAAAGCACACTTTCAAGATCAAGCTTTTTCTTGTGGATTATATCCGTTTCCTCAAGACCCCTTGCCGTCACTGTGGTGGCTCCGGCATCTGCATGCTTCCATGTGTCTGTTCCTTCTTCGTCTATTGCAAACCCCACAAAATGTATGTCTTTCACCGACCCCACCGTATATCCGCGTTTTATCAGCTCTTTTATGACTGCTGTGACCGTGGTGGTTTTACCTGTATTATGGACCCCTTTTATCATTATCTGCTTCATTAAGTACTCTCCTTTCAGGTTATATGTTTTGCTTAAGTGCCCGGGCAATGTAGGAGCCTATGTCATTTTCGTCATACTGCTCGGCAATTATGGTATCGTCTGATATCCTGGAATAGGCTCCGCTGAATACGCCGTCATAAAGGAAAAGCCCTGTAAGATTGCTGTAGTTTATAAACCCGGGTTCCTTTAGCTGACAATCCAGATTCCGGGTCCTGTAGGGCGTGCAGAATTCCTGCACCAGGAAATCAGTCCCCTCGTACTTTTTTACTATTCCTGCCCATTCATCCGTTTTGAATTTGTTTCCTGCGTAAATATCCACCGCTCCGTAGGAATCTCTGGGCTTTATGAGCCATTTGTCTTTTGTCTCTATTATTTCGTCAATATCTGTCTTTTCTTTTTTTAATTCCGCCGTATAAGGGACATGCTTTCTTACAAAATCATTCTGCTCTCCCGTGAGAAAGCTTTGGGTCTCTTTCAGATGCAGATTGACAAATGCTATTTTGTCATGTATCACTTGTGTTGCAAAACTACCGATCAGACAAATATTTCCGTCTTTCACTGCCGCAAGAAAATCCTTTATTTCATCACTTTTCTCGAGAACATCTCTGGTCACTGCCCTTCTGTATACTATGTCTATCCTTCTGCCTTCACCGTCATAGAGGATGCCTCCCCTGTATTTCATATCTCTTATCTCGCAGATGACAGCATCCATGCCGTTTCTTATGAAGGCCTCCCTGAACGCATTGAACTCCTCAGGAGAGCAGCCCTTCTCTGTGAAATCAACTATTCCTGTCCTGGGCTCCGGAACTCTATTCTTGAAGGTTCCATATATCCTTTTTACGGTTTCGCACCATGTATCAAAAAGTTCAAAGGGCTGAAGACTGTATTCTTTGCTGAGCTCCCTGTACAGCAGTGTGTCTTTGAATCCGTTCACGAACTCCCTGTCTTCGTTCATGCCGCTGCTGCCGTCGGAATTGAATTCACAGAATTTAAATGACATGTCTTCTTCGTTCAGAAATATATCAACTCTGGCCATTGGCAGCAGGCTGTCATAAAATGACGGTGTCATTATAAGTTCCTCTGCCTGTTTCGAAAAACCGAAAAGAGGTCTGTAATCCGGGTTCTCTATATACTCCTCTATCATTCTCTTCAGGATGCCGTGCATGGTCTCTGCAGTTTGCTTAAGAAAAGCCCCTTCTTTTTCTGTAAAAAGCTTTGGCATATACATCACATATATAGGAAGTTTTCCATTGTATTCAGCAGTGGCCGATGCCACATATGCCGCCAGTTCTCTGCCGCTTTTTATATGTCCCGGGAAATCCTTTTTTATTATGCGGACCATTTGATCATTCAGTTCCTGCATTTTTATTTGCCCGGTAGATCTGTCCATGTTTATCTTTATATCAGACATGTCTGTCACCTTTTTTATGATCTTTTTTCATCATCATAGCCGGATTTTCTCTTCTTCTTATCATATCAGACATTATATCCGTATAATGTTTTTCCTCTCGGGAAAGATTTATACTCATATGATATATCATTTCATCAAATATTTCACATACTGGAATACCATAAACAACTGCATCATATCCCTTCTCT
>DAIMEC010000161.1:0-2217 GCA_036725465.1 Bacillota bacterium
CGTCTGCACCATTGCCCAGCTTCTTTCTGATATATCTTATATGTACATCTATCGTGCGGGTCTCTCCGGGATAATCGATCCCCCAAACTCTGTCCAGAAGTTCATCTCTTGAAAAAGCTATGCCTCTGTTCCGGGCAAGAAATCCCAGAAGTTCGAACTCTTTCATGGTGAGTTCCACTTTTTCTTCGCAGACAAGCACCTCATGCCTGTCAAAGTTTATTCTTATATCTCCTGCAATAACCGTATCTTCGCTTTTTTTCACATCTACTTCTTCTTCTGATAAATCATATCTTCTCAATACAGCTTTTATCCTGGCCATCAGTTCTCTGACCCCAAAGGGCTTTGATATATAATCATCCGCACCGAATTCAAGACCCAGTACCTTGTCAACTTCCTCCGATTTGGCGGTGAGCATTATTATGGGAGTATTGTTTCCTTCCGAACGCAGTTCACGGCATATATCATATCCATCCTTGCCCGGTAGCATAATATCCAGAAGTATCAGATCGGGTTTTTCTTTATATACCAGAGTAATGCCTGTAATTCCGTCTTCTGATTCCAGGGGTTCATATCCGTTAGTCTTAAGATTATATGTTACCAGTTCTCTTATGTTGGGCTCATCTTCTATAATAAGGATTTTTTTCATATTATGCTTCCTTCCCCGGGACATAAATATTATGAGAATTTTCACAATAATATTTTAACACATCTTCGGTTTTGTCACAATCATGTGTTTTCCGCAAAAGAGTCCTCCCGGTCAAATTCCGATTTGAAATGAACATCCTCAAGAACGGCTTCAGCAATATTGTTGCAACAGTCTCCTATTTTTTCTATGTTATGAACAACATCTGTGTATATTACAGTAAAAGCGGGAGAACAGGTTTTTTCGTCAAGTCTTTGCATGTGTTTTTTTCGCAGTCTTATCTCGGTCCTGTTCATAGCCTCTTCCTGTTTGAGGATATCTTTTGCTATATTTCTGTCTCCTGTCTCAAGGGCCTTCATGGAGTCTTTCATCATTCTTTTTGCCTGATCGAAACATTCGTATATCTCCGCAAGAGCAGTATCGGAAAAGTCATATTTATTAACTGTTTTTTCCTGAGCAAATTCTGCTATGTTCTTGCAGTGATCACCGATATGTTCTATGTCGGCAGCCACATGAAGCAGTCCCGAAAGTCTTACTTTCTGACTTTCTGTAACGGATTCCGATGAAAATATGGAAGCAAGATAATTCACTGTTTTTTCCTGCAGAGAATTCACAGTGTCTTCTATTTCAAAAACATCCCTCACCGCATCTGTATCGTTTCCTATAAATGCTTTTTTTGCTTTGACCATCATGTCATATGCAAATTCTGCGATCCTGTAAAGTTCCTTTGTTGCAAGATGTATTGCAAATACAGACTGATCTATTATTTTGAAGTCAAGATATATGGGTTCTGATGTCAGTTTGTCCGAATCTCTGCCGGGAAGGATCTTGGTCACTATCAGTGCCAGCACCCAAATGAACGGAAGCCAGATAAGCGTATTGGTAAGGTTGAAGAACAGGTGTGCATTGGCTATCTGCCTTGCTATGACTTCTATCTCAGGCCCTTTTGGAGAAATGAACTGTATCAGTCTTGCTATCTGAGGTATGAACCATATAAAGAGAAGTGTACCGGTAACATTGAAAATGGTATGAGCAAGAGCAGTTCTCTTGGCATTGACAGATGCACCGATGGATGCCAGAAGGGCGGTTATTGTTGTGCCGATATTATCTCCGAAAAGTATAGGAAGTGAACCCTGAAGGCCTATAATACTGGTCACCCCATCGGGGCCTGCTGTGGATGCCAGGTTCTGAAGCACAGCTATGGTGGCGGAACTGCTCTGCACCACTATCGTCATCAAAGTACCAATGATTATCCCGAGAAAAGGTATGTCCTGCACCTGCATCATCATGTCTGCAAATACAGGCGATGCTGCCATGGGTTTCATGACGGCACTCATGGTATTTATCCCTACGAACAGAAGCCCGAAAGCAAAAAGTGTCTGTCCCACATTCTTGACCTGTTCTTTATTTTTTATAAAAAAGAACATTATAAATCCAACAAAAACGAATACCCATGCATAATCCCCGATTTTGAATGCAATGAGCTGTGCAGTTACCGTAGTTCCTATGTTTGCTCCGAGTATAACGCTAATGGCCTGAGGAAGTTTCATAAGTCCTGCACTGACAAATCCTAT
>DAIMEC010000162.1:0-2160 GCA_036725465.1 Bacillota bacterium
CTCTTTGACCAGTCTCGGTCTCATTAGTTTCCCCTCGTTTCCAAGGGCACAGGTCGCCGTCAAAAGCTGCACCGGGGTCATGGCTATGCCCTGACCGTATGCCATAGTAGCCAGTCCTATGGGACCTGCTGTTTCTTTATTCTGAAGTATGGAATTCGCCTCGCCCGGGAAATCGACCCCCGTTTTCTGAGTGAGCCCGAAAAGCTCCAGATATTTATAGTATTTTTCCAGGCCTATCCTGGTAGATAATGTCACAAAGACAGGATTGCATGAGTTTCCCACCGCCTCTGTAAGGGTCTGCTTGCCGTGGGGATTTTCGGAACGCCAGCACTTAAGTGTTTCTCCGTAAAGCTCTATGGAGCCGGTGCAGACGAAATTCTCCGATGTGTCAGTCAGGCCTTCCTCCAGTGCTATAGATGTGGTGACCAGTTTTGCTGTGGAACCCGGCTCATATGTATCGTTAAAAAGCGGATCTCTCCACATTTCATTCAGATATTCCATTTGCTTCTTTTCATTCATGGATCCGAGCTTTTTGGCTTCGACTTCATCGGTGGGTATTCTGGGATAATTGGGATCAAACCCCGGAGTAGAGGCCGCTGCCAGTATCTCTCCGGTTTCGGGATCCATTATAAGACAACTGACCCTGTCCGCCTTTGTGGTTTTTGCCACAGAAGCGATGGCTTTTTCTGTGTAATGCTGCAGCACCTCATCTATGGTCAAAAGAAGAGTGGCTCCGTTTTCAGCCTCATAATACTTGTCTGCGCCGTAGGCAAGAGGATTCCCGGAGGCATCTGTATTTTTCAGCCATCTTCCTGACACTCCCTTAAGATAGCCGTTGTATTTCTGCTCAAGGCCCGTCAGCCCGTTGTTGTCGTCAGTCACGCTTCCCAGCAGATGGGATGCGAATTCTCCCAGGGGATACGATCTTTTGCTTTCTTCTGTTATGGACACCCCGGGCATATCTGCTTTTCTTATTTCTTCTGCAGCCCCCGAGTCAAGATATTTGGCGATTTTTACCAAACTTTTGTCCTGGTTGACCATTTCTTTTATTTCTTCCGCATCCATATCCGTTATCTCTGCCAGAGTCACGGCTGCGGAATCTTTATCCTCCATTGCCGCCGGTCTTGCCCAAAGGGAATAGCAGATGGTACTGACTGCCAGTTCCTTTCCGTTTCTGTCTCTTATTTCCCCTCTTTTTGCTTCTATGGCCTCATCATTGGTCTGCTGTGCTATTGCTTTTTTTGTCAGTTCTTCTCCCTGTACTATCTGTATATATCCAATTTTTATACACACAGCAAGAAGAAGCGCACAGAACAGCCCGAATGCAAATATAATCCTTTTTCTGCTTCTTATGGCCGGTGATTTCATTTTTTTGCCTTTCTTTCCGCTTTTCTAATAAAAAAGTCAGACAAACACTTTTTTCCTCATTAAGTTGTCTGACCGATCCTTTTTATTCAGTTACTGCTGCCGTTCACTGGAAAGCCTGTTTTTTCAGTAGGCTTCCAAAATCATCAGCAGTTTTCTCTTCTCCCGACAAGACAACATACTGCTCACCCTCGGGATAAACCATGCCAAGTTCACCGGTGGCTTTTTCTTCAATGGTTCTTATGTTATTGGCACTTTGTATCTTTATTTCCAGAGTTTCGACTTCGCTTTGAAGAGCTGCATTCTGTTCTTTCAGCTGATTGTTGGTAAATGCCACAGACGCTGCATATGCGGAAGATATTATTATGCCAATACAAATAAGCCCCGCGACCACCACCAGGAACATAAGCCTTTTCCTGTCAGCTACCGTTACACCGCTGCTGTTTCCGGGTCTTTCCGAGGAGGCTCTCGGCTTCATGTCAAATCCGTATTTTGTATAATTTGTCTGTTGTTCATACCATTGTTCTGCTGTTATCATCACTCTTCACCCTTTTCTCCGCCACCCTTAGTTTCGCGCTCCTGGATCTGGGGTTTGCTTCAATTTCCGCTTCATCAGGTATCACAGGTTTTTTTGTTATTTTCACTATGTCCGCTTTCTTTCCGCAAACGCATACCGGAAATTCCGGTGGACATGTACATGGATCAGCCCTTTTGTTTATAGTTTCTTTTACTATTCTGTCTTCAAGAGAATGAAAGGTTATCACGCAAAGCCTTCCTTTATCAGCCAGAACGTCA
>DAIMEC010000163.1:0-2159 GCA_036725465.1 Bacillota bacterium
CCCAATATGACACTCAGGAAGAAATACCCAAAACCGGCATGTCAGTACTGGGAGATATAGTGATATGTAGTCCCATAGCAAAAAAGCAGGCGGAAGAAGCGGGACATTCGGAAAAAAGAGAGTTGGTATATCTTTTTGTTCACAGCATGCTTCATTTGCTTGGACATGATCATATGAAAAAAGAAGAAAAAAAGCTGATGAGAGAAACCGAAGAAAAAATAATGCACAGCATCGATATGGAAAGGTAGGGGATATCATGTACAGGAATCTTTATAAAGAAGCAAAAACTATGATCAACAACGCATATGCACCATATTCCAGATTCAAAGTGGGTGCAGCCTTAATGACAAAGGACGGAAAAATATTCAAGGGAGCCAATATAGAAAATGCATCATTCGGTGCCGGAATATGTGCGGAGCAGGTTGCTGTATCGGCAGCTGTTTCGGCGGGAGAGAAGGAGTTTGATGCTATTGCGGTGGTTTCCGGAGAAGGAAGTGCATGGCCCTGTGGTATATGCAGACAGTTCATGTATGAGTTCAGCCCTGAAATGAAAGTTATTACCGGAGACGATGAAGACCATCTGGAAGTATATGAACTGGCTGAGCTTCTGCCGAAAGGATTTGTGCTGTGAAAAGTGGATTTATAGGTATTATCGGAAGACCCAATGTGGGGAAATCAACACTTCTTAATTCCATACTGGGAGAAAAAATAGCCATCACAACGGCCAAGCCGCAAACAACAAGAAATGTTATCAGAGGAATATACACCGGCGATGATATACAGATGGTTTTTATTGATACTCCCGGAATAACAAAACCTAGAAATAAGCTGGGAGAATTCATGACAGGAAGCGCCATAAGGACGCTGAATGAAGTTGACATAATTATATTTATTGTGGATGATTATCCGGAAAAGGGTCCGGGAGATGGATATATAACGGATATTCTAAAAGAAATAAATACTCCCAAGATACTTCTTATAAACAAGATAGATATCATGGATCCGCAAAAGTATAAGGGAATATATGATTTTTATGAGAAAACCGCTATATTTGAAGAAATACTTGGGGTGTCGGCTAAAGACGGTACAAATGTCAGAGATATCATTGATCATACAGGCAGGATGCTTGATGAAGGGCCCATGTATTTCCCTGAGGACACTATAACAGATCATCCTGAAAGATTCATCGTGAGTGAGATAATAAGGGAAAAACTCCTATTGTATCTGGAGGAGGAAGTGCCCCATGGAGTCGCGGTGGAGATAGAGTCCTATGAAGAAAAACCGGACATAATAAGAATAGGGGCTGTCATATACTGTGAAAAAAAATCTCATAAAGGTATTATAATTGGAAAAGAAGGAAGGAAACTGAAAGGTGTCGGCAAAAGTGCAAGACAGGAAATCGAATCCCTTCTGGGAACAAAAGTTTTTTTAGAGCTTTGGGTAAAGATCAAAGAAAACTGGAGAGACAGCGACAGGGATCTTTCCTCTTTTGGATATAAGGTAAAATAATGTATACAGATACAGAAGGGATCATCTTAAGACAGACAAAAACCGTCAATGGAAGAAGGATGGTTCTTTTGTTTTCAAAAAAGTACGGCAAAATAAGTGCCGGTACCGGAATAAGTGAAAAAGGAAGAAATAAAGCGGCATTGGCAATGAGACCTTTTGCCTACGGCAGATATGAGATTTTTAAAAGCAGGCAGAATTTCAATATAAAAGGTGCCGAAGTCCTGAAAAGCTATTACAAGATAGGGGAAGATGTGGACAAATACATGAACAGTTCATATATACTGGAGCTCACTGAGAAACTGCTTGCCGAAGAACAGCAGAACACCAGAATGTTCGATCTTCTTCTGGATTTTTTTGATGCCATGGAAAAGCGGAAAAAAAAGTATATGACCCTGGTCCTTGCCTATGAAACAAAGGCCCTTGGTATACTGGGTTATATGCCGGAGCTTTCAGTATGCACCATATGCGGAAAGAAGAATGAACCCGCCTTACTTGATATAAAAGAAGGAGGGATAGTATGCAGGGACTGTGTAAATAATGCCGGTCATCATGATAGGCATACATTGATTTATGACATTGATTTTGGTATAGTAGATATATTAAAATATTTTTCGGCAAACTCATTGAAGCATCTTGAAAATCTGGCTCTG
>DAIMEC010000164.1:0-2134 GCA_036725465.1 Bacillota bacterium
TCCTTTGTCAATTTTAAATTTTGACTGTATGGTTTCAATCCATTAGTATGTAGCTTTTCCACATACTCTGTTTCTATTTTTCCCATAAGGAACCCGTGGAAAAGTGATGACATATTATAATTTATTGGTTCCTCATTCGTTTCTATTCTGATTTCAATTTTTTTTAACAATTGACTTGCTCCTTTACTGTACACTTTGATTTGCTCATAAACATCTCCCGTTTGATTATGCAAAAAAAACAGGCACCAAAAAAATTGTGCCTGTTGACTTATCACTTATTTTGGATGCTTTTTCATGCAGTCCTCCCTGTGATACGAGAAATATGTTTTATTATTATACATTATAACACTTTTATTCAAAATTTTCACTTATTTATATTTTCTCCCATTGTTGCCTGCTTTTTTAGGGTTCCCTTTGCTATCCTGTTCTCTTCGGCACTTTCTTTTCCCTGGCATATACACCTATTACTATTTTGAAACCTCTCCCCATGGGTTCCTTTTTTTCAAGCCTGCCGTAGACTCTTTTGCCTGCATCCATCATCATATCGATGAGAAGCGCTTTGTGCTCAGGTACATGACCGATCCTTTCTCCTTCTTCGGTCCTGACTGCTATCAGATCCTTTTCACTGTTTTCTGCATTCTCTTTGAAGAAAAACAGTCTGTCAAAAATTTTTATCCGGGATATAAGTTCAGTGATTCCTTTTTTGTTTACTGTTCCCGACAGAGCAACACCGGAAAGATAAATGACTTCGCTCTCCTCTTCGTCTTCATCTTTATCTTCATCATTATCTTCTTCATTTTCTTCATCAACGAAAAAATCACACACTTTTGATCATCTCCTTTTTGCCCCATCTCTATTTTTCAGTTTCTTCAATGACTTCGCATATAACACTTGCCCTTGTTACAAAACGAACGATTATATCGAATTCATTATCTGTTTTGTCATATATCCTGCCTGCACTCATGGTTCCTTTAGCCACGGTATTGACACTGTTGGCCACGTATCCCCTTATCTTTATTCCTTCCAGCTGAACACCGATGGCCTCTTCATCATAGGGGTTTTCTTTTTCTTTTACACACTTAAAAACTCTTCCCGGTCTGTAAAGAAACCGGTCGTCCCCATGATATGAAAGTCCGGTTATGGTAATATGTTTTGGCTTCATTACTATTCTCCTTCCTCTTCTGTGAACGCATTATAGCACGAAAACCGGCTTTCACTTGTCCTTTTTCTTGGTCAGGTGATATGTTATAATGTGCATATATAAAATCAAGATCCACTCACGGAGGTACCCACATGGAAAAAACAAAATTAAAAATGCTCAAGATAATGGACATATTAAGAGAAACAGATGAGGAACACCCCATCACGGCCGGACAGATATGCGGAAAGCTCCAGGCAGAAGGCATAAGCGCAGAAAGAAAATCGGTCAGCAGTGATATACGGCTGCTTATGGAATACGGCATTGATATAATCATGTGCGCAGACAAGAAAAATGGCTGCTACATGGCAAGCCGTCAGTTCGAGGACTGGGAGCTCAAGATACTTATCGATGCAGTCTGGCAGGCCAAGTGTCTCACTCGAAATGTGTCAAAGACTTTAGTAGATAAACTGCTGGCCACCACGTGTAAAGAAAGCCGACAAACTCTTAAACAGGCAACTTATATTTTTTCCCATGCAAAAACAAGAAACAAGACTACCCAGATTGCCATAGATGTCTTCCTCCGGGCATTGATAAAGGGCCGGAAGGTTTCTTTCCAGTATACATATATTGGTCCGGACCTCAAGTCTCATCTTCGCAAAGACGGCTGCCTTTATACAGTCAGCCCCTACTCCCTTGTCTGGGGCAATGATTTTTATTATCTGATATGCAACACCGATGGCCATGAAGGCCTTACCTGGTATCGCCTGGACCGGATGAAGAATTTTTTGCTGACTGACTGTCCTTCCCGTCCGGCTTGCGAAACGGCGGGCCCGGATCCCAACTATGCCATTTCTGAGTATGTCAAAAATAGTATCCATCACTACGGAGGCAAAAAAATACATCTCCAGCTGCGCACCTGCGAAAGTATGATAGATCATCTTCTGGACCAGTTCGGGGATAATATCATAATAAAAAAAGAAGAAAACAAAAAAA
>DAIMEC010000165.1:0-2132 GCA_036725465.1 Bacillota bacterium
AAAAATCCAGGGACGGCTCATCCCCCTGGCGACTCAGTATGGTTATCTGCCGCTTTGTGGGCGCCAGTTTATGAAAGAAATATATGAAGTTAAGTATGCCCCTTACCAGGGCAAGAAAAAATCTCATTATTTTCATTCCTCCTCAAAAAACCAGCGGCATGTTTTTTCTGTTGAATGTCCGTCACAGGCCTCCATGAAATGCTTCCTGAAGGCTTCTCTTTTTTCGCTGCACATATCCCCGGCTTTTATGGCATCTGTCAGCTCCTTCTGATCCATGGCAACAGTGCCGTAAAGATAAGCTTCATAATCATAATAAAGACCTCTGCCGGCTTCATAGGCAGCAAGATCATAGGGGTAATAGACTATGGGTCTATCCACCAGAAGGTAATCGAATATAACAGATGAATAATCCGTTATCAGTATATCTGTAACAAGCAGCAGATCGTTTATGTCTCTGTCCGAAGAAAGATCCAGGAAAAAATCTCCGTATTTTTTGAGATCATATACTTCCCTGTTGTTCATCATGATATTGTTGTAGGCTGCCGGATGCCATTTGAATACAAAAACATGTTCTTCATTAAGGTCATCATAAAGCTTTTTTAAATCAAGCATATCAAAGTCATATGCTGCATCTTCTGCTCTTACCCCCCTGTATGTGGGAGCGAACAGTATCACTTTTTTCTTTTCAAATACCGGGAATTCTTTTATAAGTTCTTCTTTTTTCCCCGCTATATATTTTTCGTCAAAGAAGATATCGGTCCTGGGTATTCCCGTTGCCCTTACATTTTCTTTTGGTATCCGGAATGCCTCCGCATAGCATCCCCTTATTTCCTCGGCACTCACTATGGCTTTGGCATACTTGCGGTACCCTTTGTGTATCCTTATGCCCTCATTTTCTGCCGCCCGGCTGAATCCGAATTTTTTGAAGGCTCCGGCCCCATGCCACAGCTGGCATATCTGCTGTCCTTTTCTGACTTTCATAAAGGTTATATACCGGAAATAATCCTCAAGCAGGATGCTTCCGGAAGTAGTCATTTTATATACCAGTGCGAGGGATCCTCTAAGGCCTCTTTTGACCCGTCTGTCCGCCTTGAAATCATATATCACTTCATATCCTTTGCCGGCGAGCCATTCAAGGATAAAACTGTAATTTCCGCCGGTCCCGGATCTGACATCGGAAGCAAAAAGGACCTTTTTTTCTTCCACTTTCGTAAAAAAACAAAGGACACGGTTTATGATAATGAATATGACGGCATTTATAACGCCTTTTATTTTCTTTATCAGGTTTTTCATATCATGTATCATTATACTATAAAAAAAACCATATATCCCCCTTTTTTTCAGTATTTTGACGATTTATATTGTTGCATTTTTCTGTAAATGCTATACTTTACCGGGAGGTATTTTACATGAAAAATCTTTACATTCGTGCGGGGATGGCCCCCTTTGAAAACCTTGACCCATATCATGTATTGCTACACAACAGTATATCCGGCAATTCGGGAAATCTCCTCTATGCCTACGGCCTTTGCAGGGCCATTATGACAGAGAATACAAATATCGAAGTCGACCATTACACAACTTCCTCATCAGACATGCCTGATATCAACAAAAAATATGATGCATGGATAATCCCGTTGGCAGATGCGTTCAGGAATAATTTCACGGAAGTCATGGATAAGCTCACGAAATGTATCAGGAAATCAAGGATCCCTGTTATCCTTGTGGGTGTGGGTCTTAGGGCTCCTTTGGAAACAGATCTCAGTTCCTCTTTTCCCTTTGACGATCATGTGAAGAAATTTGTAAGCGCGATCCTGGACAAATCCGCAGTTATCGGTGTACGGGGTGAGACCACGGGCAGATACCTTACCAAACTGGGCTTTAGGGAAGGCTCCCACTACAAAGTGATCGGTTGTCCTTCAATGTACGGTTTTGGAGATACATTGAAAATAAGAGAACCCCAAATAAACAAAGGATCTCTCATCTCACTGAATTCATCCATATTCTCCGAACAGAAGACTATCGATTTCGTGGAGAGGGTAAGACAGCAGTTCCCCAATCATTACTTCGTGCCTCAGCACAGGAGAGAACTGGCGGAATACCACGGGTTTTCATGTGTATATCAAAAGGAT
>DAIMEC010000166.1:0-2123 GCA_036725465.1 Bacillota bacterium
CTTCATATAAAGAAACCATTCAATAACGGAGGAACAAAGATAATGAGCCGTAATCTGATAGTAGAGCCCAAAGTGGTGTCGGGCGTAAAAGTTGCAGGCAATATAGTAATATACACATTAAGAAATATAAATAACAACGGCAGAGCTGTGGCAGAACTTTTTGATGTGCTCAGGGACATAGACATAAATATAGATATGATATCTCAGCATAATGACGGTGAAGGAAAATGTACGGTGGCATTCAGCTGCACCGGAAACCAGACTGAAAAAATGGAAAATGCCCTGAAAAGCAACCCGCGGCTTCAGGGGATAGAGGTGTCAAAACAAGAGGATCTTTCCATGGTATCAATAATCGGCGTTGGTATGGCCAGCCATTCGGGAGTGGCCGGCAAAGTATTCAATGTACTTGCTGAAGCCGGAATACCTTATTATAACATCACCACTTCGGAAATATCCATTTCCGTTGCCCTGGATTCGGAAAACAGCAGTGCTGCTGTAGTCGCTTTGGGAGAAGCGTTCAGACTTTAGGGCTATGGAAATAAGATTCAGTAAATATCACGGCTGCGGGAACAGTTTCGTGATAATAAAAGAGCAGGGCATACCGGCCGGGGATCACAGCCGCCTTGCCCTGGAGATGTGTTCTGAAAGCAAAGGTATAGGAGCCGACGGATTGATCATAGCAAGAGCTGATCCTCAGTTTGAAATGGTTTTTTACAACCGGGACGGAAGCCGTGCACCTATGTGCGGCAACGGAATAAGGTGTTTTGCCGTATTCTGCATTAAAGAAGGAATGACCCGGAAAAGGAAATTTAAAATAAAGACTATGGCCGGGATCATGGAAGCAGAAATAAAAGACAGGGGCAACGATCTTGAGGCGGAAATAAATATGGGTCCTCCCGGACCTGCAGCTTCCCATGGTTCCATGGAAAAGAAAGAGTTTCTTTTTTATAAAAAACTGAAGGTCTCCACAGGTGAGATATATGTAAGGACATTATTTATTGGCACGCTTCATACGGTTATCTGGGCGGAAGAATATCCCATGGATGAGCTGAAAAGCCTTTGTGCCGAGATTTGTTCTCATCCGGCTTTCCCTGAAAAAACCAATGTGGATATAGTAAGGATAATAGACAGAAAAACTCTTGAAATGTTCACTTATGAGAGAGGGGCAGGATTCACCCCGGCCTGCGGAACGGGCGCATGCGCTGCGGTGGCCGCGGGAATAGCGGAAGGAAAGATCGAAAACAAGGTAGATGTGTTTCTGCCCGGAGGCAAGCTGCATATCGAACAAAGAAAAAACAAAGAAATATTCATGAAAGGCCCGGCAGTTTTTATTGCCGGCGGCCTGTATAGGAGGGATACAAATGATACGAGGCTCCATGGTGGCGCTGATCACACCGTATAATGATGACGGCAGTGTGAATCTCAGACGCCAGGCAGAACTTATAGAATGGCATATACAAAACGGCACAGACAGTATACTTATTTTGGGGACCACAGCAGAGACCCCGGCGCTGACTGCGGCAGAGCAGGAGGATATAGTGAGAGTGTCCATAGATGCGGCAAAGGGGCTAAAACCTGTAATAGTGGGCAGCGGTTCAAACAACTCGCTGGCAGCAAAGGAAAAAAGCCTGAAATTCCAGAGCATGGGGGCTGACGGACTGCTGGTGATAACACCTTACTATAATAAAACCAACAAAGCCGGAATGATACATCATTTCAGAGCTGTGGCAGATGCAGTGGATATACCGGTATATATTTACAATGTGCCCGGAAGGACCGGCTGTGCCATAACCTACGAAACTCTGGAAGAGTTGTCAAAACATCCGAAAATAGTCGGGATAAAAGAAGCAAGCGGGGATATATCTTTTGTTACAAAGATATCCAGATTGATAAACGATGATTTCAATATATATTCAGGCAATGACGACATGATCGTTCCTCTTATGTCAATGGGAGGAGAAGGCGTGGTGTCTGTTCTTGCCAATATACTGCCGGCAGAAACACATGAAATGACCATGGCCTATATAAACGGTGAAACAGAAAAGGCTGCAGCCCTTCAAAAAAAATATCTTGATTTTATAAATGCATTGTTTATTGAAACTAATCCCATGCCGGTAAAAGAG
>DAIMEC010000167.1:0-2120 GCA_036725465.1 Bacillota bacterium
GTCTTCCAATACCATAGATATAAGTTAGACCAATGTCTATTCTCTTGTCTCTAGGTAAGTCAACTCCGGCTATACGAGCCATATTCTCCTCCTGTTCCCATCTTCCGTCGCGCAACCATCAGCTGTTTCAAGGCTTGGGCGCAATATAAACGGGATGTTCTTCAGCGCATTCACTGCGCAGTTATAACTTAAGCACCGGCATTGCCGGCGATTATCAACCTTGTTTCTGCTTGTGCTTGGGATTGTCACAGATAACCATGACTTTTCCGTTTCTCTTTATTATCTTGCACTTTTCGCAAATGGGCTTTACCGATGATCTCACTTTCATCTCAACTAAACCTCCTTATTTTTCTCTCCATGTTATTCTGCCTCGGGTAAGGTCATAGGGGGACAGTTCCACTTTTACTTTGTCTCCGGGAAGGATCCTTATGAAATTCATTCTGATTTTTCCTGACACATGAGCCAGTACTTCATGTCCTGTTTCCAGTTTTACGACGAACATTGCATTGGGCTGCGCATCAACCACTACGCCTTCTGCTTCAATTACATCTTTCTTGGCCATAAATCCACCTCTCCTTATAAGGTAAGCAATTCCGGCGCTCCGCCGGTTATCACAACAGTATTCTCATAATGTGCGGAAAGTTTTCCGTCCGCCGTTGAAATAGTCCAGTTATCCTTTCCGGTGAACACCTCATATGTGCCCTGGGCTATCATCGGCTCTATGGCGAATACCATTCCTCTTGAAATTCTGGGTCCTCTGCCCGCTATTCCGTAATTTGGTATCTGGGGTTCCTCGTGCATTTTTCTTCCTACACCGTGACCCACAAGATCCCTTATAACTGAAAAACCTTCTCCTTCGGCCTTAGTCTGTATGGCGTTTGATATATCGGAAAGTCTGTATCCTTCTCTGCAAAACTCCAGACCTTCGAAAAAACTGTCTTTTGCGGCATCAATTATTTTCTGAGCTTCAGGGCTTATTTCGCCCACCGGATATGTTCTTGCCGCATCTGTAACATATCCCTTATATGTACAGCCCACATCTACACTTACTATGTCACCTTCTTTTATGATCCGTCCTCCTGAGGGTATTCCGTGAACGACCTCTTCATTTATGGATGTGCAAACGCTGGCCGGATATCCGTTATAGCCTTTGAATGAAGCTTCCATCCCGTTTTCACGAATGATTTCCGCTGCATGTCTGTCAATAGACTTGGTGGATATCCCGGGCTTTATGAAGTCTTCCAGTTCTTTGAGTATAGTGCCGGTCACTTTGCCCGATTTGCGCATTATTTCTATTTCATGCTCTGATTTTATTATTATCATTCTATTATCCCAAAAGTTCTTTTATTTCGGCAAAAAGTTTTTCCAATCCGATGGATCCGTCAAAATGTTTTATATTGTCATGTTTTTCATAATAATCTATCAGAGGTGAAGTCTGCGACTTATAAACTTCGATCCTGTTTTCTACAGTTTCCCTGTTGTCATCTGCCCTTTGGTAAAGCTCTCCACCGCAGATATCACATATTCCCTCCTTTTGGGGAGGTATATTTACCGCATGATAAGTTGCTCCGCAGTTCCTGCATACTCTTCTTCCCGTAAGTCTTCTTATGAGCTCGTCCTTCTCTACCCTTATGTCAAGTACATGATCTATCTGTTTGCCTTTTTCCGCCAGATGCTCATCCAGTGCCTTTGCCTGTTGAACAGTTCTCGGGAATCCGTCAAGAAGAAAACCTTCACGGCAATCCTCCTTATCCAGCCTGTCTGTTGCTATTTCTATAACCAGACTGTCAGGAACAAGTTCTCCTTTGTCCATGTACTCTTTAGCCTTTTTACCAAGGGGAGTCCCTTCTTTTATATTGTTTCTGAAAATATCTCCCGTTGATATATGAGGTATTCCGTATTTTTCTATTATCATTGCAGCCTGGGTGCCTTTACCGGCTCCCGGGGGGCCCAATAAAACCAGATTCATTATGTCACCTCCGTCACTTAAGGAATCCCTGATAATTTCTCATGACCATCTGCTGCTCCAGCTGTTTCATTGTATCCAAGGCAACGCCCACTGCTATGAGCAGTGAAGTCCCTCCGAACTGTACGTCAAGCGGAGTTATCTGTCCTACTAT
>DAIMEC010000168.1:0-2119 GCA_036725465.1 Bacillota bacterium
CCCTTGGAGTGGGAGCCGGAAACGTGCAGTGCATAATAGACAAGGGCTATGATTACAAACAAGCTGTACCTAAGATAATAGCCGGAAGGACCTTTGACTACGGCATAATATGTTCCGGAGAACAGTCATTCATATGCCCCGAGGAAGACTATGAGAATATACTCAGGGAATTCGAAAAAAACGGAGCATATATAGTAAAGGATGAAGAAGAGGCTGAAAGACTCAGAAACGTTCTGTTTGAGGAAGGAAAACCCAACAGACACTCAGTGGGCCAGTCTCCCCAAAAAATCGCTGAAATGGCGGGGATATCCCTTCCTGAAGGCACCCGTGTGATAGTGGCACAAGCAAAAGGGACTGCCGGATCAGATCTTTTCGGTAAAGAAAAGATGGCACCGGTGATAGCCGCATATAAATACAGGACCTTTGAGGAAGGGGTCGAAATAGCCGAAGCAAATCTTTCGGTGGAAGGCAAAGGCCACAGTGTTGCCATCCATTCGGACAATATCAGGCATATAGAGTATGCCGGCGAGAAACTGTCGGTTTCCAGATTCGTGGTCAATCAGACATGCGCCAGCACCGCCGGAGGCAGCTTCTATAATGGTCTTGCTCCCACAAATACGCTGGGATGCGGATCCTGGGGACATAATAGTATTTCGGAAAACCTGGACTTCAAACATCTTATGAATGTTTCCAGGATAGCATATTTCATGAAGGATAATCATGTACCTGACCGGGAGGAATTGTGGGGATAAATGAGAAGCGATAAATACAAAAAAAGAAATGCCGCCAAGGCAGCAAAGGAAGCAAGGAAGTCAAAGAGCGGCCGGAGAAAATATTCCAAAGAAGACGATGATTTTTTTGCCGGATTTGACGAATTAGATAACGATGAACCTATAAAAACAAAAAAAAGCTCAAAAAAAGCAAGACGAAGGGGGGGCAAGACCCCCACAAAACGTAAAAAAACCGTTAAAACAGTTATTATTTGTCTTGTGCTGCTGCTTCTTGCCCTTTCAGCCGGTGCATATATTTTCATGACACATAAGCTTAGCAAGATGGATTATGTGGATACGGGCAGTGTGGAATGGTGCATAGATGACAGAGTGGCAGAAGAACTGAAGGATTACAGGAATTTTGCTGTTTTGGGGGTCGATGCCAGGGACATGGAAAGTTATGACGGATCAAACAATGATGCGATAATAATAGTGAGCCTGAACAAGAAGACCGACAAGATAAAGATGATATCCGTCATGAGGGACAGCTATCTGCTGGTGGATAAAAAACAGCAGGACGATCTTTACCTGACAAAGATCACCCATGCCCATGCCATAGGCGGAGGAGTCTGGACATGCAGGGCACTGAACAGGAATCTGGATCTCAATATAGAAGAATTCGCCATATTCAACTGGAAAGCGGTGGCTGATCTGGTGGACGCCGTGGGCGGTGTAACAGTTGAGGTGGAAGGAAACGAAATAAACGATTTCAATCATTACGGTCAGGAGACCGCCGAAAAGGTGGGCGGAACATTTTCCGCCATAAGCTATCCCGGGGAATATGATCTGGACGGGATCCAGGCGGCCACCTACTGCAGGATAAGAAAAACCTCCGGAGGCGACAGTCAGAGAGCGGAAAGAATGAAAAAAGTCATGACCGCCATTTTCAAAAAGGCCAAGACCATGGATCTGAGCACCCTGAACAACATTGCCGATGAAATGCTGCCTGAAATAAGAACCAACATCAAAAGCGGATCAATGCTGAAACTGATGGCGGGAATAAAGGGATACGAGCTTAACGGGAATGAGGGCTTCCCGTATAAATATGCCGGAGGGATGTATCACGGCGGATGGTATGCAGTTCCCCAGACTCTGAAGTCCAATGTGAAGGAACTTCACAAGAAGGCTTTCAAACAGAAAAAGTACAGACCAACGCAGACGGTCAGGGAAATAAATGAAATGATAATAAATGATACGGGCGTGACTTTACCATAAAAAATGAGAAAATATATGGATATCAGAAACATGTTTCTGATATCCATATTTATTTGGGGATAATATTGTTTTTTCATATTGACAAGCATTGATATTGCAGTATACTACAGTAAGTACTTACTGTAGGAGGAAAT
>DAIMEC010000169.1:0-2108 GCA_036725465.1 Bacillota bacterium
AAGAGATAAGATCCGACAAAGGCGAAACAATAAAAAAATTCGAAAGCGAAGTGGTAAGACAGGTGGTATCCAAGGAAACCGCCGATGAAATGTGTCTTATAATGGAGTCTGTAGTTGAAGAAGGCGGTGCCGGTACAGCCAAGATAGACGGATATAGAGTAGGCGGAAAAACAGGGACAGCCAATAAGGTCGTAAATGGCGAGTACAGCGAGGCGGTATGTTCTTCTTTTATAGGTATGGCGCCTATGGATGATCCAAAGATAGCCGTACTTTTCATAGTGGATAATCCGAAAGGGCAGATATACGGAAGTGCCACGGCAGCTCCGGGAGCCAGGCAGGTGCTTGAAAATGCCCTGAGATATATGAAGGTCGAACCGGATTATACAGCAGCGGAAAGACAGGCAAACAGTAAAAAAACAGTTACAGTCCCCAATGTCACCGGGGAAAGCTACAGTGAAGCCATAGGGATACTGGGAGGAGCGGATCTTAAGCACAAGGTGTCACCGGATATGGGTGACGGAGCCGATTTCATAGTGAAAGATCAGTACCCGAAAGCAGGGGACGAAATAGAAAAAACAGGCACAGTATATCTGTACAGAAAATAGCGATTGATGTATAATATACTGATTATGCCGGAGAAATATTTATGAGAAAATTCACTTTCAGAGAAATTGAAAAGGCTGTTGGCGGAAAACAGATATCAGGATCTCCTGATACTGTCGTTCTTGGGGTCTCAAAGGATTCGCGGGAGGCTTACAGCGGTTCATTGTTTTTCCCTCTGAAAGGAGAAAAATATGATGCCCACAGCTTTTTGCCTCAGGTTATACAAAGGGGATGCAGGACTTTTCTGATATCCGACGAAGAGATACTGAACGTCCTGAAGGACAAAGAAGACCTTGATATAATAAAAGTAAAAGACACCACTGCCGCACTGCAGGATATGGCAGGTTATTATCTGAAACAGATGTCATTGAAAAAAATAGCAGTTACCGGAAGTGTAGGCAAGACATCCACAAAAGACATGATACATTGTGTATGCAGCAGCAAATATAAGACGGGAAAAACAAAGGGCAATCAGAACAACCATATCGGTCTGCCTTTGGGAATACTCAGTTTAGATGAAGATACAGAAGCGGCGGTTCTTGAGATGGGAATGGACAGACCGGGAGAAATAGATTTTCTGGCAGACCTTGTAAGACCGGACATAGGAGTAATAACAAACATAGGCATTTCCCACAAGGAAAACCTGGGCAGCCGTGAAGGTATATTTCGTGCCAAAATGGAGCTTGTCAATTATTTCGGGAGAGAAAACGTGCTTATAATAAACAGCGGAAAGGATTTTCTTCTGAAAAGTAATATAGAAGGTGAGTACAGGCTTTTAAGTGCGGGAACAGAAAAGGATGATGATTTTGTTGTTTCTGACATATGGGACAAAGGAGAAAAAGGGACAGAGTTTTTCATAAAATACAGAGATGAAAAACAATTTTTCAGACTTTCGGTGCCGGGCCGGCATAACGCTTTTAATGCTGCTTTGGCTGCGGCCTGCGGGATGGAGCTTGGAATAGACCTAAAGGGATCATCAGAAGCGCTGTTATCCCTTGAAATCACGGAGGGAAGACTGACCGTAAAAGAAAAAAACGGCATAAAAGTAATAGATGACACATATAATGCAAGTCCGGATTCAATGAAGGCCGGCATAGACACTCTTAATGCTGTCTCATCAAAAAGGACAATAGCCATACTGGGAGACATGTTTGAGCTGGGCGATGATGCTGATATCCATCACAGGAAGATAGGAGAATATGCGAAAAACTCCGGAGTGGATATGGTGGTAGCCGTAGGAGAAATGGCCCGGCATATAGCAGCGGGTGCAGCAGAAAAAGGACATTATTACAGTAATAAGGAAGCACTCAAAAAAGACATAAACGACATAGTAAAAAAAGGAGATGCTGTTCTTGTGAAAGCTTCCAGAGGCATGGAAATGGAAGAAATAGTAAAAATAATTATCGATAAACAGGAGAAAAAATGAGTTACGGAATAATTGTTATAGTAGGTCTTTTGGGACTCACCTCGGGTATACTGCTTACATCGCTTTTGATACCTGTTCT
>DAIMEC010000170.1:0-2083 GCA_036725465.1 Bacillota bacterium
GACTTCGCCGAATACCTTGATAGAAGGGTATTATGCAGCGGAAGCAAAGTCTTTTACCAAAGGCACTGTTTCCCTGATCAGAGTGTCAAAGAAATTCATCGAAAAGGGAGACAGGGTCCTTATAATCGATGATTTTCTGGCTCACGGGCAGGCATCCCTGGCAATGACTGATATAATAAAACAGGCGGGAGCCCATGTCGCAGGTATCGGAATAGTAATAGAAAAGCTGTTCCAGGGTGGAGGAGAGAAGCTTAGAGAGGCGGGACACAGGGTAGAATCCCTGGCTTCCATAAGCAAAATAAACGATGGCATCATAACCTTTGCGAAATGAACGGTATATAGCGATATTATATATAATGTTCGGATTATAACGAACATTATATTTTTTTTGGTATCAACAATATGCTTTTTTACGAAAAAGACTTCCTGTTGGTCAGGGTAAAGACTATAATGAATTTATCAAAAACAGTTCAGAAAGAGTTTTTGCTTTTTATTTTTAGGAGGAGAAGGAGAAAAATGAAAAAAGTATTTGCAGTTGCGGTAGCGCTAATAATGGTGCTGACTCTGTCATTCGGTCTTGTGGGCTGCGGTGAAAGTGAAGAGGAAAGTGAAACACTGAAAGTGGGCTTCCTCTATTTAGGCACAGCAAAAGACGGCGGATTCACTCAGGCTCAGGATGAGGGCAGAGCAGCCATGGAAAAACATTTCGACGGTGCAGTTGAGACTATGGCCGTTGAAGAGGTTGATGAAGACAAAGATGCAGTTATAACAGCAGGCAAAAATCTGCTGGATCAGGGATGCCAGGTGATAATAGCCGGAAGCTTCGGTTTCATGGACGGCATGGAAGAACTGGCCAATGAATATCCGGATCAGTATTTCCTCCATTTCTCAGGCAACAAATCCAATGACACCAATTTTGACAATTTCTTTGGAGCCATGGAAGAGCCCAGATATCTGGCAGGTATAGTTGCAGGCATGACCACAGAAACAAACAAAGTCGGATATGTTGCGGCATTCCCATACACAGAAGTAAATATCGGAATAAATTCATTTGCTCTGGGAGTTCAGTCTGTAAATCCCGATGCAGAAGTAAAAGTTGTATATATCAATACATGGTATGATCCGACTAAAGAAAAAGAAGCAGCTGAAGCTCTGCTTGATCAGGGATGCGACGTTCTTGAACAGCACTGCGATACAGTGGGACCCACAGAAGCAGCAAGAGATGCAGAGGCTCATTCAATCGGATACAATCTTGATATAGGCAAGGATTACCCCGAAACATTTATGACAGCTCCTATCTGGCACTATGATGCATATTACATTCAGGTAGTACAGGACATAATGGACGGCAAATTCAAACCGAGCCAGTATTATGGAAACATGGCTGACGGATTCGTTGACCTGGCTCCTCTGGCTGATTTCGTTTCAGACGATATAAAGGCAAAAGTTGAAGAAGTAAAAGCAGAAATAGTTGCAGGCGATTTTGCTCCTCTTTCGGGCGAGATACAGTTTGCAAACGGAGAATACTGGTGCAAGGAAGGACAGACACTGACAAGAGAAGAAATATGGCTTGACGAGCTTCCTCTTGTGAAAGGCGTTACTTCATCGGAATATGAATAAGGATTCGGAGGACTGACAGTGCAGAATATTGCAATTCAAATGGAGAAGATCACCAAATCCTTTGGAGCACTGAAAGCCAATGAAGATGTAGATTTAATTGTGAAAAAAGGCGAAGTACATGCCCTTCTGGGGGAGAACGGAGCCGGGAAATCAACATTGATGAATATGCTGTCGGGGATATATGTCCCCGACAGCGGTTCTATCTTTGTTGAAGGTCAAAGAGTTACTTTTACATCTCCAAAGGATTCCATTGGGCTGGGGATCGGAATGATCCACCAGCATTTTAAATTGGTGGATATCCTGACCGCAAAAGATAATGTGGTAATGGGACAGAAGGCAAAAAAAGACAGCAGAGACAAGGATCTTTCCAAAGAAATAAGGGATCTGTCCGACATGTACGGTCTTGATATAGATCCGGACAAAAAAGTATACCGCATGTCAGTGGGAGAAAAACAGACCCTTG
>DAIMEC010000171.1:0-1983 GCA_036725465.1 Bacillota bacterium
GTTCTTCTTTTATTGGCTCAGCCAGATATGACAGTTTTTTTGCCAGCGGCAGTACTGCTGCTTTGTATGGTGCTATGGCAGGATGAAAACGCATTACGACCCTCATATCTTCTTTTCCTTTATCATCGGTAATGGTTTCTTCATCGTAGGCATCACAAAGGAAAGCCAGTGCTATCCTGTCGGCTCCAAGAGAAGGTTCTATACAATAGGGTATATACTTTTCATTGGTTTCGGGATCCATATAATTCATTTCCTGTCCCGAATGACCGATATGCTGATTGAGGTCAAAATCTGTTCTGTCGGCTATGCCCCACAGTTCTCCCCAACCGAAAGGAAACAGATATTCAATGTCTGTGGTGGCATTGCTGTAATGGGACAGTTCTTCTTTTTCGTGATCTCTCAGCTTTATGTTTTCTTTTTTCATCCCCAGTGATAAAAGGAAATTCAGACAGTATTCCTTCCAGTAATCAAACCATTCAAGGTCTGTCCCCGGCTTGCAGAAAAACTCAAGTTCCATCTGTTCGAACTCACGTATCCTGAATATGAAATTACCGGGAGTTATTTCGTTTCGGAAAGATTTCCCTATCTGGGCTATTCCAAAAGGTATTTTTTTTCTGGAAGTTCTTTGTACATTCTTGAAATTTACAAATATCCCCTGAGCAGTTTCAGGTCTTAAATATATTTCCGATCCGGAATCTTCTGTTACTCCCTGAAAAGTCCTGAACATCAAATTGAACTGTCTTATGCCGGTAAAATCGCTTTTACCGCAGTCCGGACAGCTGAGATTCTTTTCTTTTATGTATTCTTCAAGTTTTTCTCTGGGCCAGCCGTCTACGGTTATGCCGGTCACTCCTTGAGCTTCCATGTGGTCTTCAATAAGCTTATCTGCTCTGAACCTGGCTTTGCAGTTTTTGCAGTCCACCAAGGGGTCTGCAAATCCGGCAACATGACCTGATGCTTCCCATACCCTGGGATTCATAAGTATGGCTGCATCTATACCGACATTATATTTTGATTCCTGCACAAATTTTTTCCACCAGGCTTTTTTTAGATTGTTTTTGAACTCCACTCCCAAAGGACCGTAGTCCCATGAGTTAGCCAGTCCTCCGTATATCTCTGAACCGGGATATACAAATCCTCTGTTTTTGGCCAGAGCGACCAGTTTCTCCATAGATACTTCTTTGCTCATCTATTCTTTATCGCCTTTCTTGTCATCTTCATCTTCTATGTCTTCTGCAAATGTATCGGCAAAATCTTCAGCAGCCTTTTCTTTTTTGTTTTTTATTGCGTCGGAAGTTTTGTTTATTGCATCAGATGCAGCATCTTTTACTTTCTCATAGGCATCACTGCTTTTGACTTTTTCGTAAACATCGCTGTTCTTTACTTTTTCATATACGTCGCCGCCTTTTTCTTTTGCAGCATCTGCAAATTCCACACCCTTTTCTTTGGCCTTGTTCATGGCTTCGTTGGCTCTGTCGCTTACATCTATTATTGTTCCGTCGTTTTTGACTATTTCAATAACACACTTGAATCCAAATGCAGCTATTGCTCCAACCAGCATTCCCCAAGGTGCTATTACTATACCCACTATACCCACGTTTACAGGTATATTAACGACTTGATCTCCATCCTGTTTTTTTACGACTATTTTTGAAACGTTGCCTTTCTTGACCAGTTCCTTTATGGAATCTACTATGGCGGCACCCTTTACTCCGAAGGTTTTTTTGCTGTCTTCGTCAAGGGTCTCCTCTATGTTGATAATGGCATCAACAACACTTCCTTCAGCAGCTTCAAGCGCTTCTTTCGCTTCTTTGTAACTTACTCCTGTCCTGTCTTTTACAAGCTCGATTTTTTCCAATGTGATTTCCATGGTATACCTCCTCAATTATCAGTTAAATATTTTTCACTTTTCATTTTGTCTATTTCCAGATGATATGAAATATATTCTCCCAGGATCTTTTTTATTTTTTCGGGTCTGTCTCC
>DAIMEC010000172.1:0-1956 GCA_036725465.1 Bacillota bacterium
ATCACAAAAAATAAAAAGGTTGATACCTTGAAACAACTGTGGTATAGTAAATAAGCTGTGTATAGAAAGCAAATTATGCAAAGGGGAACCTGAGCAGGAAAGAGGTGATAAGCATGAAGGAAGGAATCCATCCTAAATATCAGGAATGTAAAGTAACTTGCGCATGCGGTAACGAGTTCGTTACAAAATCGATAGAAAAAGAAATAAGACTTGACGTTTGCTCAGCATGCCACCCGTTCTTTACAGGACAGCAGAAGTTCATAAACAGAGGCGGTCGTGTCGAGAAGTTTAAGAACAAGTACAATATGGATTAATTATTAAAACCGGAATTGATTTTCCGGTTTTTTTATAGGCCTGATTATGATATAATAATCATTTGAAAATAGACGCAAGGGAGATAAAAATGTTCGATAAACTGGATTTCATTTCAGATAAATATGATGAACTTTCGGCAAAGGTCTCAGACCCTGAAATCATTGCAAATCAGGCACTTTGGCAGAAGTATGCCAAAGAGATGGGAGAGATGGAGCCCATAGTCAAAAAATATCAGGAGTACAAAAAGATCAAGGGAGATCTTAAGGGTGCCAAAGAAATGCTTGATGAAGGCGGCATGGATGAAGAGCTTAAGGAGATGGCAAAAGCAGAACTTGCCGAGCTTGAAGAAAAAACAAAGCCTTTGGAAGAAGAGTTGAAGGTACTTTTGCTGCCAAAGGATCCTAACGACGACAAAAACGTTATTCTGGAGATCCGTGCGGGGACCGGCGGAGAAGAGGCTGCGCTTTTTGGCATGGACCTTCTTCGCATGTATAAGATGTATGCCGAAAACCGAGGCTGGAAATCCGAAATAATAGAGATCAACGACACCGATATAGGCGGGATAAAGGAAGTGGTTGTGCTCATCAAAGGAAAGGGTGCATATTCCAGGCTGAAATATGAAAGTGGGGCACACAGAGTGCAAAGGGTCCCCGAAACTGAATCCAGCGGCAGGGTACACACTTCTGCTGCCACTGTAGCTGTGCTTCCGGAAGTGGAAGGGGTTGAAATCGAAGTAAACCCGAATGATGTAAGAGTGGATGTCTACAGGGCATCAGGAAACGGCGGGCAATGTGTAAATACAACGGATTCGGCGGTAAGGCTCACGCATGAGCCTACAGGTCTTGTAGTGACATGTCAGGACGAGAAGTCCCAGATAAAAAATAAAGACAAGGCTTTTAAAGTATTGAAATCGAGGCTTTATGATCTGAAAATGCAAGAGCAGAACAAAGAGATAGCAGACAAGAGAAAAAGCCAGGTGGGAAGTGGAGACAGAAGCGAAAGAATAAGAACCTACAATTTTCCGCAGGGCAGAGTTTCAGATCACAGAACAGGAACCACCATATATAAACTGGAAAGTTTTTTGAACGGAAATATGGATGAAATAATAGACGGCCTGATAACTCATGATCAGGCAGAAAAAATGAGAGCCTTTTAGAAACGCAGATAGTAGAAGAGATCAGCAAAGCGAAGCATTAGCACAAATCAGCAAAACAAATAAATAGCACAAGCAGCACTGATCACCAACAAAAAAACAAGACAGGAAAGCAAAAGAAAGAATATGAAAACACAAATCCTTGAAAGCACATCTGAAAATATAAAAATAGCAGCCGAGATAATCACAAAAGGCGGTCTGGTTGCATTCCCCACAGAAACAGTATATGGACTGGGTGCGGATGCAATGGATCAGGAAGCTGTAAAAAAAATCTATAAGGCGAAGGGAAGACCCAGCGATAACCCAACAATAGTTCATATTGGAAGGGCCAGTGACATAGGGCAGCTTACCCGCATGCTTTCTCCCGGAATAGTCAACCTTATTGATAATTTCTGGCCGGGCCCATTGACTTTGGTCGTAAACAAAAAACCGGAAGTTCCCGATGTTACCACAGGGGGACTTGGTACTGTGGCAGTAAGGATGCCGGA
>DAIMEC010000173.1:0-1953 GCA_036725465.1 Bacillota bacterium
CTTTAGCTTTGCGCCCCCGCCTTTCGGCGGATTTGCCTTATTTATCCATCTTTTAGAAGTATAAAACAAATCTTTCTCTTTGTAAAGGTTTTTTGAGCACAGTCTTATAAAATGGCATCCTTGCCATTTTTTTCGGCAGTTTTCTAGCCGGTCCCTTGCTCTTCTAATTTAGATCTCATACCAGAGCGCCATAGACCTGACTCACGTTTTGAATAAATATAATGCCATTACCGGGCTTGTCTATTTCCATTTCCCTGCGTACATTTGAAACGACTTTTTCTGTTATTTCGCTGTTGACTACCACCATCACTATTTCTTTTTCGGGTTCTATGTCCATGTTGAAAAGCCTGCTTTTTTCATGAGCTCCTGACCCCCTGGCAAAAACTATGGTTGCTCCTCCGGCACCGCCGTCTATGGCTGCAGAAGCCGCATCTTCCCCTTTGCCTCTTTCTACAATAATATAAACACACTGATACATGGATATCTCATCTCCTTTGTTTTTATCAAAACCGCTGCAGCTGAGACAGCTTGACCCGCATACGAAATCCACATCTGTCACAAATGCAGTGCCATGGTTTTTTTTGTGAAATTTGAATTCTTTGCTTATTTTCTCAAGGAACAGGATCCCTTCGTTCTTTTCAGCAACAATAAATATGATCTCATTCTTTTCATAATTCAGTGACAGTGCATCAAGTATTGGGCTTTTGAATATATTGATCCCCAGGAAAACAGTCCCTCCCGAAAGACCGCTTCTTTTGGCTTCCTGAAGTATTTTGCTTCCCGTTCCTCTGCTGACCGTCACATAAATGAATATGAGTTTATTGGTTTTCGGATCCATTTTCCGATCCTCCTTTTCGGGTTTTTATTTTATATATAATTCCAAGTATCTGCAGCGTTATCAGGGGAGTCAATGCCACCATGGCTATTATTCCAAATCCGTCAAGCATAACATCTGCTCCCGGTATCCCCTCCGCTGCTCCCTGGGCAAAAGCCAGAATAAATGTGGCCGTCATCGGTCCCGAGGCCACTCCCCCTGAGTCAAATGCGATTCCCACAAAAAGCTTCGGCACGATATATGTGAGTATGACGGCTATAATGTATCCGGGCAGCAGATAGTGCCACAGATCAAGATCCGGCACAAGTATCCTTATCATTGACAGCGCCACCGAGGTGCCCACGCCAATGGCCAGAGCCCCCATTACGGTCTTTCTTTTTACATATCCGCTGGTAACGTTTTCTATCTGATCCGTCAGCACATAAACTGCAGGTTCTGCAAGTATTGTCAAAAGCCCCAGAAGAAAACCGGTCCCTATCAGAAGAAAATCGTTTTCCAGAGACGCTATCTGAAAGCCCACTATCGTTCCGACTTCCATGAACCCCGCATTGACACCTGTCAAAAGCAGAACAAGTCCCACGAAAGAATAAACGATACCGAGAAGAATATCCTTCGTCTGTTGTTTGCCTAATTTAAAAGCTCTCTTACGTAGTATTAGGAAAACAAGGAGGATCGGGAGCAACGCAAAAAATACTTCATATGCCATAACAGGCATTTTATACATAAAAGGATGGAAAATACTTCCGTCATCCCCGGCTACAATGTCTACACTGCCGCTTATGTCCTCTGCACCTATAATGAGGCTCATGATCATGACCGATATTATTGGGCCCGTCGAAACTATGGCCACAAGTCCGAAACTGTCTTTTTCTGATGCCTGACTGTCCCTTTTGAGAGCAGAAACACCAACTGCCAGAGCCAGAATGAAGGGGACTGTAAGGGCTCCTGTGGTTGCTCCCGATGCATCAAAGGAAATAGCTATAAATTCAGGTGAAGCAAATATGGCTATCGCAAATATTATCCCGTAAAGTATAGTCAGCATTTTATGGAGTCCGAAGTTATATACTATTCGAAGAAGTCCCGCCGAAAGCAAAACAGCTATCCCGAAAGAAACTATA
>DAIMEC010000174.1:0-1945 GCA_036725465.1 Bacillota bacterium
AATATACACAATTAGGAGGAAAGATACCTAAGGGTGCCTTGCTTATTGGTCCTCCCGGAACCGGCAAGACTCTTCTTGCCAAAGCTGTAGCAGGAGAAGCCAATGTGCCGTTTTTTTCCATTTCAGGATCAGACTTTGTGGAAATGTTTGTAGGAGTAGGAGCGTCAAGGGTAAGGGATCTTTTCAAGCAGGCAAAGGAAAAAGCTCCGTGTATTGTTTTTATTGACGAGATAGATGCTGTTGGGAGGGCAAGAGGACGAAATGTGAATTTCGGATCGAATGATGAACGGGAGAATACTCTTAACCAGCTTCTTACTGAAATGGACGGCTTTGGAACCAACATAGGGGTTATCATCCTTGCAGCTACCAACAGGGCGGATGTACTTGACAGAGCTCTTCTCAGAGCCGGAAGATTTGACAGGCAGATACATGTTGAATTGCCCGACCTTACCGAACGGGAAGCTATTTTTAAAGTCCATCTGCGTCCGCTTAAGCTGGAGAAAAATTTTGATGTTTCCTTCTTAGCCAGACAGACACCGGGCTTTTCAGGAGCCGACATAGCCAATGTGTGCAACGAGGCGGCCCTTATAGCAGCCCGGAAAAATAAAAAATTGGTTGAGAGGCAGGATTTTCTTGATGCTGTTGACCGCATAGTAGGTGGTCTTGAAAGAAAGAACAAGATCATCTCTATGGATGAGAAGAAAACAATTGCCTATCATGAAGCCGGTCATGCAACTGTCAGCTGGCTGCTGGAACATGCCAGTCCTCTGGTGAAAGTGACAATTATACCGCGTGGAAGAGCACTCGGGGCTGCATGGTATCTTCCTGAAGAGAGACAAATAACTACAAGAGAACAACTGCTTGATGAAATGGCCTACTCTCTTGGTGGAAGGGCAGCTGAAGAACTAATTTTCGGTAAAATATCAACGGGCGCACTCAGCGACCTGGAGAAAATAACCAAACAGGCTTATGCTATGGTCTCATTCTTCGGAATGAGCGAAGAGATAGGAAATATAAGCTTCTATGATTCTTCCGGCCAGTCAGATTATGGATTTACCAAACCCTATAGTGAGAAGACAGCTGAACTGATAGACAGGGAGGTGAAAATGATTATAGAAGAATCATACGAAAGAGCTAAAAATGTCCTCAGAAAAAATATGAAAGGATTGAGGGAACTGGCAGAATTGTTACTTGAAAGAGAGGTGATTTTCAGCGAAGATCTGGAAAGGATTTTTGGTAAAAGAAAAGCCGATATAAAAAAAGAAAAAGAAGCTTCTGAAGTAGAAAAGGCCAAAAACGAAAAGGATTTGAAAGAAAAAGAAAAGGAACAAACTTCCCCGGCAATCAGTGATGAAAAAGAAATAGCTGTTGTTAAGACAGATACAGAGAATAAGGCAGAGGAAGATATAAGAAAGCCAGAACAAGAAGTAAAAGAAGAAGGCGAACAAAAGAAAGAAAAGAATACAAATGCAAAGTCCGGAAAGAAAAACAAAAATACATCTGACCAGGAAAAATTGTTTCCTGATACTACCGCATGATACAGTTCAATAGAAAAATCCACCAGGTAAATCTCAACTGACTTGAATAATTTTTTCAGACGGACACTAACCGGGGCATGGATAGTAATATTTACCCTTGGAGGATTCTGGCTTCATCCTTTATCATTCTTTCTTACTGGTTTGATAATACTTACAGGATCAATGCTTGAGTATTACAAAATAATTCAGGGCTCAGGGGCAAAACCCAGGATTATCCCCGGTATTATGTCCGGCATGACATCTTATATTATAGCCGCTTTAGCAGCTGCAGGTTATCTGCCTGTACGGTGGCTGGTCCTGCTGATAATACCTGTACCTGTGATTATGATCACTGAATTATTCAGAAAAGAGAACAAACCATTCGATTCACTTGCACATACATTTTTCCCGTTTTTGTATATAGTCCT
>DAIMEC010000175.1:0-1886 GCA_036725465.1 Bacillota bacterium
GCACCTGTGGTTCTCGTTTTCCATTCCTTGAAATCATTGAATTTCCGCCTTTCTTCACACTTCTATTATACCATTTCCTGGGTTTAAAGACTTGGGATCCAATGATGTTTTAAATTTTATGCAATAGAAAAAAGTCCGTTGCCTCGTTGCCGAGGTCGGACCTTTGTCTACAGTCTGAAACCGCCCTGTAAAAGGGCGGTTTTTTTGATATGAATCGCTTTCTTTGTTGAAACATTAAAAGATTACTGCTAAAGTAGAAATATGAAACTATCTTTTAAGGCAAAAACCGGATACGCTGCAGCAGGCATAGGAGATGCAGCATCATATACATTCATAGGAACATATTTGCTGTTTTTTCTTACTACGGTGGTGGGGATGGACCCGGTAATGGCCGGTACGGTTTCCGCCATCGGAGCATTTTGGGATACACTTTGGAGCCCGGTTATGGGCTTTATTTCTGACCGCAGTTATACCAAGTGGGGCAGAAGGATACCCTTTATATTCGCCTCAGCTTTTCCTCTGGCCGCCGCCAATTGTTTTCTTTTTATGACAATAGATGCCGGTGAAACCTTCAGGTTCATTTATTATTCCGTAATGGTAATCATTTTCTGGACAGCATTCTGCGCTTTTTTCAATCCTTATTTGGCTCTGGGAGCGGAAGTTACGGATGATTATCACGAGAGGACGTCTCTAAGGGGATACACAAGCATCATGAACATGGTCGGAATGATGGTTGGAATGGTGCTGCCCACGGTCATTGTGGATGCCCTTTGTAATACGGGGGCTTCTCTTGGCTGCGCATGGCAGACAACAGGGGCGCTTATAGGATTTATTTCTCTCGTGTCACTTATGGTGACGGTTTTTACAATGAAAACAAAAGACAAGGACTTTAAGCCGACACCGAGAAAAAAAGAAAAAAGATTTTTGATAACCGGAATAAAGACGATGCTCAGGGAATATAAAGAAATAATAATGCTCAAGCCTTTGCAGAAACTGGTATTCGTAGCACTTGTCTTTCTTTGTGCAAATACCATTATTGCATCTGACAGGATATACTTTCTTACATATAATCTGGCATTTTCTCCGGTGCAGATAACCATCGTGCTTTCGGCGACCATGCTGATGAGCATGGCCACAACTCCCGCCGTTATAAGACTCAGCAGGAGATCCGATAAAAGAAGCACATTTATCGGTCTGATGCTTTTTTCATCCCTATGTGTTTTTGCAGCCAAATTCCTCGGAATAGATTCTATGGCTGACATGCTCCTTTTGGTATTCGTTTTTGCATGGGGCAATACGGTTTACTGGCAGCTTATGCCTTCAATGATATACGATGTATGTGAGGTGGATGAACTGTATTCCGGCAAAAGAAGAGAAGGAGCCATATCCTCACTTCTCAGTCTTTCGGAAGCCTTTTCAGGGGCTGTCAGCATGCAGGTCATGGGATTCATACTGGGATATGTGGGATTTGACGGAGAATCCGCAACCCAGGTAGAACCGGCTCTTTCATGGATAGAAAATCTTCTTACATCTGTACCGGGGGCAATTATGGCCTTTTCGGCACTTCTTATGCTGCTTTATCCGGTGACAAAAGAGAAGTTCGACCAGGTAATGAAAGCTCTTGAAAAAAGAAGGTCCGGGCTCAAGCTGGATAAATCTGATTATCCAATAAAAAAATGAGGATTTTCTATTCCGAATACTGTTATATCATTACGAAATCCGCAGATATTCATATATCGTTTGAATAGAAATCTAATATGAATAGTAATTATTGATTATACAAAAAAAAGAAGCGGCCATATAATTTAAGTAGACAGTAGTCTGCTTTTTTATTGGTAATTATTTGAGAAATGAGAGGATCAATATGAGAATAGATGTTACAGGGG
>DAIMEC010000176.1:0-1869 GCA_036725465.1 Bacillota bacterium
TTGCCCATATTAACCATTGTCCTTCTCCCCATCTTTGAAACATCTGTCGATATGTTCACTGCTGAATTTTTTCGTAAAAAGGCTCACCAGCGGAACTGCTACCAGTGAAACGATCATTGCTGTGACTCCAAACTGCGGAGCCATTGATTTTGCTGCAGCAAATCCTTCCTGGAATGTGTTTAACAGCGTGAGTCCGGTAACAATAACAAGACCGCTTAAAGCACCTGCCCATGCACCCATTTTTGTAACACCTTTCCAGTATAGGCCCCACAAAAAAGGCCCTATAAAACATCCTGCCACAACTCCCCATGAAAAAGACATAAGATTCACTATGAAGCTTATATTCATTGTTGCAAAAATGTATGAAAGTGCCACGAAAAGGACACAGAACCCTCTCATAATAAACATCTGCTTTATCTCATTTATGCCCGGTCTTACGGTGCCCAGCAGATCCACTGCCACCGCAGAACTTGACGAAAGGACCAAAGCCTCAAGAGTAGACATGGATGCCGACAGCAACAGAAGCAATATTATACTGAGCAATATAATAAGAAAAATATTACTGCCGAATACAGACATGAGTATTTCAGGCATCACCCCATCAAAAGAACCGGTAACATCCGGTGTACCATCGGGCAATGCCGGCACAAAAAGATGCCCGAAGGTGCCGACCAGATAAGCCCCTCCTCCTATCACAAGGGCAAACATGGTGGCAATAACTGTGCCTTGCTTTATACTTGATTCGTCTTTTATTGCATAATATTTATGTATCATCTGGGGCAAGCCCCATACAGCAAAACTCGTCAGAGAAATATTTATAAGGAGAGGGAACCATTTTTTTCCTCCAAAGGGACTGATAAGATCGGGGTCAATGCTCTTCAACTTCTGAAAACCTTCAAACAATCCACCAACTTCCGGCTGATTAATAACAACTACGATCATGGCCACAACTCCCGTAAGCATTATTATGCCCTGGAAAAAATCTATAAGAGAAGTAGCTTTGTATCCTCCGAGAAAAAGCCCCGTTGCCGTAAGAAGAGCCACCAGCAACATAATCGTCTCTTCGGGCACTCCCGGGAATACCGCGGAAAAAAGAGACCCAAGTCCCTTGTAAACTCCCGCTGCATAGGGTACCAGAAACAGAAAAATTATTATGGCTGCATAGATTTTAAGATTGCGGCATTCATATCTTTTTGCAAAGAATTCCGGCATCGTTTTTGCCTTTATCCTGTGAGTCATCCTTCGGGTGGGCTTTGCAAGAAGAAGCCATGCTACCAGTGAACCGAAAGCTGCGTTTCCCACACCTATCATGATACTGCCTGCACCGATTATCCAGCCGAACATCCCGGCATAACCTATAAATATAACTGCTGAAAAATATGATGTCCCATATGAAAAGGCCGATACCCAGGGGCCGACTTTCCTGCTTCCCAAAAGAAAAGAATCCATTGTCTTTGTAGTTCTATAGCAATATATGGCAATGGATACGACCATAATTATATATAACAATATCGTTATCAATGTTACGATCTGAAGCATTTTTTCTTTTTCCTTTCACTTTTTGTTACTGTCCGCTCATGCCGCCATCCCTGTCATTGCCGACATCCTGATCATAAACCGAATTTTGATTTATTTCATCGGGATAATAGGCTTCCCAGGAACCTGCCATTACAGGTTCTCCCGGCGAAATATCCCCTATGAACTGATATATATCATGCCCTCCTACTACTCTTATTCTGGGCAAAAGAAGAGAATCATTCCCGGGAAAAACTCTTCCGCCTTTAGTAGTGACAGCACATATAAACCCTGCTTTTTGTAATATGTTCCTGCAGTTTTCTGTATAATCTCCGTAGGGATATGCAAAGGCTT
>DAIMEC010000177.1:0-1828 GCA_036725465.1 Bacillota bacterium
GCTCAAAATCATCCTTTGTGGAGATCTTGCCCTTATTGGCAAGAGCAGTAGGATCGCCTTCTCCGTCTTCTTCGGTGGTGCTGTATGTACCGTTGACTGTGGTATACATAAGGCTCAGGATATTGGAAGTGTATTTTTCGGATATCACCTTTGATGGAACTTTTACTTCTTTGAATTCAAAATCCATATTGGGCTGGTCGTTATAATAGTCATCGGTAAAATCATCCTGACATTTTTCAAGTTTCTTTAAAAATTTCGCTTCGCTGCTCTGATCGACCACGATGACAGCAGTAGCGGAGGAAGGGAATTTGCAGGCGGATGTGCCTCCGTTGAATTCGGCCATTTCTACGATAAGTCCTCCGGATTTGCAGTTGGTAAGAAGGTCGGCGATAGTTACGATGGGGTTGGGATGTTTTTTGCTGCGGTCCGAAGAATCCACACATGAAAGCCCGGTGATTTTTATCTCATAAGCTTTGTCAGCAGCGGCATATGATTTTGTCAAGGGGCAGGACATTCTGTATTCCGCCGTGGCCGCGCTTCCCGTGTAAACCGCCGTTTCGGGGCTGTATTCCAGATTCATGAAATAATCGGTGTTAAGATAACTTGTTGAAAGCATTTTGGCACCGGTATGTTTCCCTTCTATATCTGCAGTAAGGATCAGGGAGACCTGACCGTGGATAGAAGCATTTTTCATGGCAGCAAGGGCGATGGCCGCCGTTTGACAGTGCTCCTTATAGTTGTCCTGTGACATTGTGCACTGGAAAACAGTTTCGGGAGAGTCTTTTTTGTTTCTGGAAGGATGTTTGGTTATTACAAGATTGCCTCCTGCCAGTTTTGATACAGAAAAACCCTGCTTCTTCCCCCAGTCGTACATATGATCACGGACCTCATATATATCTTTTGAATCAAGATATATGGGTTTTAATTCTTCATATATATCGTAAACATCATTTTTCAGCTGGCTTGCAGACGCCTCATCAAGAGAAGCAGTACATCCTGAAAAATTAAATGTAAAAAATAAAGTTGCAGCTGTCACAACAACAGCTATTATGAAAATAAAACTTTTTCTCATGCATCATTCCTCCAAAGCACCATACAATATTACCATATACAAAAAAGATTTTGTATAGATTTCATGAAATTTTCCACACGGGGACAGTTTTTGGATCGGGAATAAAAGGTTCTTTGCCAGAGATCACGGGCATGAATATGGTTTCATAAGAGCATTATAGAGCATCATAAGGGTTTCATAGGTGTTGCATAAGGGTTTCATAGGTGTTGTATTAGGCTTTGAGAGGGCAAATCGTATGAAATCATTGGCTTTTTCGTTTTTTTTCTGTTTCCTGATTGACATCCCAACTACAAAGGGTATAATTTATTTATAAGCGACATAATACACACAACATATTGTATTTTGGCTAAAAAAAGCGAATTATAGCGAGTAAAAGCTAACAACAGCCAGCAACAGCGAACAACAGTGAACAACAGCGAATGATTTTCAAGCATGATTTCCTGTCTTA
The DNA here is from genome assembly GCA_036725465.1 of Bacillota bacterium. GTDB lineage: Bacteria > Bacillota > Clostridia > Peptostreptococcales > Anaerovoracaceae > UBA1422. The sequence continues at coordinate 1,521 of DAIMEC010000177.1, forward strand.
CGATCTGTAAGTTGCCGAAGCCCGGGAACTCTTTCTGTCAGGCGGAAGATATCCCGGCAATTTCGGAAAAGCCAGCAGGCAACCTGAAACCTGCAACAGTCACCAGACATTGGACCTGCAGCAGTAAGGATGCATGGCAGTACTGAGAAATATTCCTTGACGGAAAATATGCGCGCATGGTATAATGCCACTTGTTCTGACAAAACAAGTTCTGGCAAAATAAGCATAGAACTTTCAGATATGAGCTTATATGAAAAGGAGGTGCGGCAGAATGTCAAGAAAATGTGAAGTTTGCGGCAAAGGACAGG
>DAIMEC010000178.1:0-1814 GCA_036725465.1 Bacillota bacterium
AAAAAAGAATCTGCCAAGGGCTTTGCTGGGAGGCACCATACTTATCGTTATTATATATATCGTTTATTATATAGGCCTTGCAGGGGCAGTTTCCAATGAAACCATGATGGCCGGAGGCGAAGCCGCAGCAAAGATGGCCTTTGAGACCATATTCAGCAGTGTTGCGGGGACTTTGATATTCGTACTTATAGTTGTATCCTGCCTGGGCACATTGAACGGTCTGATGCTGGGATGTACCAGAGGGCTTTATTCCATAGCAGTAAGAAAAAGAGGACCCAGACCGGAGATATTCAACCAGGTGGACAAAAGTACTAACATGCCCACCAATGCTTCTATAGCAGGAGTTATGCTTTGCGGTTTCTGGCTGCTTTACTTCTACGGAGCAAACCTTACGGCACCATGGTTCGGACCTTTCTGTTTCGACACATCGGAACTGCCGATAGTTACCATATACGCTCTTTATATACCCATATTCATCATGATGATGAAAAAAGAAAAGATTTTCCCACATTCAAGAGATTCGTTGCGCCGGCTCTGGCATTATGCGGAAGCCTTTTCATGATAGTAGCAGCATGTTTTTCCCACAGGATGGCTGTTGTGTATTATCTGATAGTGTTTGCCGTGGTAATGATATGGGGCGCTGCATTACAGAAGAAAAAGGAAATATCCGACTGAGCTGATGCCGGTAACAGGCCGGCAGAATGACAGTATCGACAAATTCAAGGGTGCCGTTTCGGTTTGTTGCGGCACCCGTTGTATTTTTTATAAAAGGATCCGGCAATGAAAGAACGAAAACTGTATCTGATAAGACACGGTATCACAGAAGGCAACATAAACAAATATTATTACGGCAGGACCGATGTTTCCCTGGCCCCTGAGGGGATAACAGAACTCAAAGAGTTTTCCGAAAAAGGTATATATCCCATGCCTGCTCCGGACTTTGTTTTCACGTCGGGGATGCAAAGAACCGAAGAGTCCCTTTCTGTTATATACGGCGATACCAGACATCATATACTGGAGGAACTTAAGGAACTGGATTTCGGGGATTATGAAATGAGATCCCACGGAGAACTCATGGAGACCGCCGAGTATTCCGACTGGTTCGCATCCGGCAGTGAAAGGACGGGGTTCCCCGGCGGGGAAGATCTGATCGCTTTCGAGAGAAGGGTCATGAAAGGATATGAAAAAATGCTGAGTGCCTTCGATGAAGAAGGTATGGCGGTATGCCACGGCGGCGTTATATCTGTAATAATGATGAACTGTTTCCCGGATCCCCAAATGAACCTGTTTTCATGGATCCCGGAGCCTGGCAGGGGTTTTGTTATAAAACTCAAAGAGGAAGAAGCGGTGAACTGGGAAAGGATATGATCTTGATATCTCCCTGATCTTGAATGTTTTTGCGGCAGTGGAACAGGAACCGAAAAAATCTGAAAAAGTCCGAAAGTTTGAAGAAGACGTAAATAAGAAAGAGAAAAGACCAAAATAAATTTCCGTACACAAAAACCGGCCAATAAATTTTCCGTTTTATATATTCGGTTTTTCATATCATGTGTTATAATACTGTATACAAAGTCATTTCCGGAGGGCGAAAAAGTGCTATGTCCGCTGCTTTGAAGCAGCTATGAACATAGCTTCAAAACGATAAAGCCGCTCAAATCCGGGAAAAACAAAACTGAAATCACAGGAGGCAGCATAAATGATAGACAGAAGTATGATAAAAAAAGAAGACTGGCTGGGAATGGGCGCCGAATCTCCCGGGCAGGCAAAAGTATGCATGATGGGCATACCCTATGATGGAGGCAGTCTGCTGGGCA
>DAIMEC010000179.1:0-1798 GCA_036725465.1 Bacillota bacterium
TCCTGCCCCCTCTTCATATGTGAGTACCAGTATCGTGCTTTCCGGCAGATCCTCCAGATATTCTATAACTCTTTCATTCTCAACGGGTGCATAGTCTTTTAATACCACCAGTTTTTTTGGCGAAAGGATGGGCAGAGTCTCACAAACACTTTTTATTTCATCAATGGTTATTTCCGTATCTTCTGATATGAAAAGGTCCATTTCCTTTGATGCGGGTTCCACATATTTTTTGATAAGAAGGTCTATGGCCCATTTGACAAGATACTGTTCCCGACCGCAAAGAATAAGAATACCCGGTATCCTTTCTTCTTTTATGTCTTTTTCAATTGTTACATAAGCATGTTCCCCGCTTAAGGCTCTGGCTGTCATACTCTTTTTTCTATATCTCTCTTTCTATGTATTTTGCGGCATTGAAAGCAGCTGTCGCCCCGTCCGCAGCAGCCGTGATAACCTGCCTCAGGTTTTTGACCCTTACATCTCCCGCCGCATATACTCCGGGGATCTCTGTCTCCATATCATCGTTTGTAATGATATAGCCCTTTTCTGTCTTCATATGTTTTTGAAATATTTCCGTCTTTGGGTCCGACCCAATGAATACAAACAATCCTATTGAGCTGTCCTGCCCCTCAGCTTTTATTTCTGTTTTTTCTCTGCTGATAATGTTTTCTGTTATTATTGTTTCCAGAAAACCTTCTCCTTTCAGTTCTTTTACAACACTGTTCCAAATGAATTCGATTTTTTCATTGGCAAAAGCCTTTTCCTGTATGGCTTTTTCTGCACGGAGTTTTTCCCTTCTGTGTATTACCGTCACTTTTTTTGCATATCGGGTAAGATATATCGCCTCTTCAACTGCCGAATTTCCTCCTCCCACAACATATACATCCATATCCTGAAAAAAAGCTCCGTCACATGTGGCACAATAGGAGATGCCTTTCCCTATAAGCTCTCCTTCGCCCGGACATCCTATCCTTAACGGACTTGTTCCTGCTGCGATGATAACGGTCTTAGTTTTATAATCCTTCTTTTCTCCCATTAAAGTTTTTATTTCCCATTCAGGTGAAATTTCTTTAACCGTATCTTTGACTATTACCGCACCGAAATCGCATGCCTGCTTTGACATTCTCTCGGTAAGGGAATAACCGGATTCCTCTTCCATGCTCCCGGGATAATTTTCTATTTCTGCGGTCTGTGATATCTGTCCGCCTTCTTCTTCTTTTTCAATTATCAGTGTTTCAAGGCCGGCCCGGCCGGCATAAAGACCGGCAGAAAGCCCCGCAGGTCCGGCTCCGATTATAATGACATCATATATTTTGTCCATAATATCCTTCTGTTCCTTCCGCTTTTATTTCTATAATCAATATATTCTATCCCTGTCCTGCTGATCTTTGATGACCTTTTTTATATGAAGCTCCTCTCTTCCATCCGACCAAATAAAACCTATGGCTCCGGACTTGTCATTTCTAAATATCATTATACCTTTTTTACGACACTTTTCAATGACATCACTGCTGGGATGGCCGTAATTATTTTTGCCAACCTGAAACACAGCCATTTTGGGGGCTACTGCATCCAGAAAATTATCCGAACTGCTGAAACGGCTCCCGTGATGGGATACTTTAAGTATATCTGCTCTAAGTTTTTGGCTGTTTTTATATTCTGCTACAATTTTTTCTTCCGTTTCACCGTCTATATCCCCTGTCATAAGAATATCATAACCTTCGACAGTGATCTTTATTACAAGACTGCTTTTGTTCTCCTCATCTTCGGAAAGCTCTTCTCTATATATGCTTTGCTGTTT
>DAIMEC010000180.1:0-1754 GCA_036725465.1 Bacillota bacterium
TTTTTCATGCCGTCTATAGCCTTAAGAAGTCCCGCTTTTTTGGCCTCTGTCTGCCTGATATCAGCTTTTAGGGAGTAGACCTTTGCATCCATCTGTACTTTTTTGGCCGACAGGATATCTATGGTTTTCTCTGTGGAATCTATCTTTTTCTTTAGTTCTTCAGGTGTTTTTATGCTCCTGAGTTCATTGATCACATTTTCCGGGAGCCGGTCAAGGATATATGCAGGTATCATTTCCGTTATATCAGCAAATGATCCTGCTCCTCCTGCCGGAACAGGTGCAGAGGATATCTGTCCGTAAAGCTGCTTGAGCACCGCCAGCATTTTCTGCTGGCCCACGATGGCTCTTTCGATGCCTTCTGTTCCTTCCCTTATGCCGGATACAGCTTTTTTCATACCCATGATACCCTTATCAATACCGGAGACCGCTTTTTCCATGCTGCTGACTTCATCTGTCAGTTCATTTTCGGAGTCTTTGATGGCATCGATACCGCTCTGCATTCCGGAATTTATTTCTTTTATTACAGAAGGCGTTTCAATATCAAACATCTCGGATGCAAATCTTTCGGTCCTTTTCGTTATATTTGTGACATCTGAAGTTTTCAAAAGATCAAGGACGTCTTCAGGTATCTTTGCATCACTTTTGCCTGCTTTGATCTTAACTTTAGTCATGTCGCCAAGATCGGGAATATCCATATCTGCAAATTCTTCACTGTATGACGGATCACTTTTGAATTCCGAAAGTTTATCGTCCAGCTGTTTTGCATAGGGAAGTTTTGGTACGGACACCTCTTTTGGAAGGATATCCATCACATCGCTCTGCAGAGTGCTGCCGGCATGGGCAAGAAATGCCACCATGATGGCAGGAGCAATGGTTGTGCCAATGGATCTTACCAGAGACAATGTGGCCAGTGCCGTTGCCGACTCTTCCTTACGGGTATTTGCGAGCATCATATAATTAAGCGGCGCTCCCATGGTGAAGCCCACCCCGAGACCTGTAAGGGTAAGGGCGCTCAGAACCGTGGGATAAGACGGATAAGGGATCGCTATGAACATCAGGAAAAGGGAGCCTATTATGGATACTATAAAACCGAACATCAGTACAAGCTTGGGGCCTATGCGGTCTGTAAGTTTTCCCGATAAAGGAGCACCTACTCCAGCAAACAGTCCCAGAGCTATAACGAAATATCCCCTTCTCCTGAGGGTATCTTCATGGCATTCTCGGAAAACTGAGGAACAAATACCATTCCCATCAAAAGCATGCCGGAGATCATGGCCACCACCATGGTTATTACTATGGGCAGGGTGCGAAAATACTGAAGGTTCATGGCGGGGTCTTCCGCTCTTTTTTCCACTATTATGAAGATCGGCAGCAGTATCACTACCGCCAGAAGGAAAGGAAATACATCCGTTTGACGCATGGTGTTTGACAAATCGAAAAAATCTATGTTCTTAAGCCCGTAAAGCAATGAAATGATTATCAAAACAAGGATGAGTATCCCCGAAAAATCTATCTTCTTCACGCTTTCTACCCTTGTATTGGGCAGAAAAAGTATGCCTGCGATTATTATGAATATACTGATCGGCACATTGATATAAAATATAAGCTGCCAGCTGTTTCTTCCGAAGATATCAAGGACAGCGCTGCCTGCCGAAGCTCCGAAGATGTTTGCAATGCCGTAAACACCGCCCACCAGGCCAAGAGCCATGCCCTGTTTTTCCTTTGGAAAAATAGTGCCGAATTCCGCTGTGGCC
>DAIMEC010000181.1:0-1682 GCA_036725465.1 Bacillota bacterium
GGTGCCCGGAGATTTGGTGTTGTTAAAGGCGGGAGACAAAATACCCGCAGACATGCGTCTTATTGATGTGAGCCGCTTCGAGGTGGACGAATCTTCTCTTACGGGAGAATCTGTGGCTGTTTCCAAATCCACAAAAGAAGTTGAACAGGGAACGGTTCTTGGGGAAAGATCCTCCATGGCATATGCGGGAACGACCGTAAGGACCGGAAGTGCAAAGGGTATAGTAACAGCTACAGCAGCAGACACTGAAGTAGGTAAAATAAACACTATGCTTTCGGAAACAAAAGCTACAACAACTCCACTGACAAGAAAAATCAATAAGTTGGGGAAAAATTTATCCTTTATAATACTTGCGTTTTCGGTTTTATTGATGTTATATGCTGTTTTTGTAAACGATGCATCACTTCCGAATACAATTATCGCTGTCATAGGACTTGCCGTGGCTGCCATACCTGAAGGTTTGCCTGCGGTAATTACAATAACGCTGGCTATTGGAGTTCAGCGAATGGCAAGAAGGAATTCAATCGTAAGACGGCTTCCTTCAGTAGAAACTCTGGGTTCTGTCACAGTTATATGTTCCGATAAAACAGGAACTCTTACAAAAAATGAAATGACAGCAACAAATATCTATACGGCGAAAGGGGAGTACGCCGTATCAGGACCGGGATACGCTCCTGAAGGAGAAATAACAAAAGAGGGGAAAAAGGCTGACATAAAGAGTGATGGTTTGTTATTCAAATTAATAGAAATATCGGATCTTTGCAACGATGCTGAAATAGTATATGAAAATAATACATGGATACCACATGGAGCACCTACTGAAGCGGCCCTGAAGGCACTTGCACAAAAAACCGGTTATACAAAAGAAGGATATGTCAAAGAAGATGAGATACCCTTTGATTCCGAATATAAATACCATGCGACTTTATATAAAAGAAGCGGCAAAAAACTTATTCTGGCAAATGGGGCTCCCGAGCGGCTTATAGCCATATGCGGTCTTCAGGAAACCGATAAAGGCAGGGAAAATGTGAACAGGGTATACTGGGAAGAGACAATAGAGATGGCTGCTGCCAGGGGACAGAGACTTATCGGTTGCGCATATGCGGAAGTGCCGGATGAAAAATCAAATATAAGCCATGAAGACATGAACGGGGAAATGGTGTTTGCAGGCATAGTTGGGATAATAGATCCTCCAAGGCCCGAGGCGATAGAATCCATAAGAATATGCAAAAATGCGGGGATACGTGTAAAGATGATCACGGGGGATCATGTTCTTACCGCCAGTGAAATAGGGACACAGATGGGTCTTACCGACAGAAAGAAAGTGGTAAGTGGATCAGAGCTTGAAGAAATGGATGACGATCAGATACGTGAAGCGGTCAGTGAATGCGATATATTTGCGAGGACCAGCCCTGAACACAAACTAAGACTGGTAAAGGCCCTTCAGGAGCAGGATGAGATCGTTGCAATGACAGGAGACGGTGTTAATGATGCACCTGCACTGAAAAAAGCGGATATCGGTGTTGCCATGGGCATAAAGGGCACGGAGGTCACCAAGGATTCCGCTGAAATGGTGCTGGCAGATGATAATTTTTCATCAATAGTTTCGGCTGTGGAGGAAGGGAGGACCATATATGACAATATAAGAAAGGCTCTTTTATTCATACTGCCCACAAATGGTG
>DAIMEC010000182.1:0-1678 GCA_036725465.1 Bacillota bacterium
AGCTCAGTGAACTTGAAGGTATTTCCATAATAGACGAGATATAAGGACGAAAAAATATGAAAATCTTCGTTATAAGCGATACCCATGGCCGTATCAAAAAAGCCGTTGAAGTATATAAAAAGCTCACAGATGTGGATCTGATGGTACATCTCGGGGACTATAAAAGAGATGCCCTTGATCTTTCATCCAAACTGGGCATTGATACTGTTTTTGTTGAAGGAAATATGGACGGTTCAACGACCAGGAAAAGTTCCTCAAAAATCATAGATACGGAATACGGCAGGATACTGTTGACCCACGGCCATCTGGATAATGTAAAAAACGGATTTGAAAATATTACTGCCCGCTGCATTTCCGAAGGATGCAAAGCTGTGGTCTTCGGCCATACTCACCGTCCTTTATATGAAGAAAAGAACGGCATATATCTTTTGAACCCGGGAAGCATTTCGGTGCCCCGGGACGGCAGCTCAGGCTCCTACGCTATTATCCATACTTCAGCCGATGAGTTCAGGGCATCTGTTGTGTACTGCGATAATAAAAACAGCCCCCCCGGCAGCAAACAAAGAGGGGGCTATCTAAAACGTCTTTTAAATTACAGCGACCGTTTCTGACAAACATGGCCGGTTTGATAAAAGCATACCGCATAAGTAACAGCAACTGTTCGCTTTTGAATCATTCCTTTGTGGTATCGATATTAAGGTATACGGAGGCTCCGGTAGCAACTGTCTTACCGGTGTTTTTACTTTTTGCCTCACACGCTATCTGTGTTATTCTTTTGCCTGAAGAAAGAGCCTTTGCAGTCACCAAAACCGTATCACCCATTTTGACCGGTCTTATGTATTTAAGATCAATGCTCACTGTAGGTGCAAAATTCTCCCGGGCATAAAATCTTGCCAGGGCCGCCATTGTTATATCAAAGGCCGTGCATATGGCTCCTCCATGCATGAAGCCCACTCTGTTTGCCTGCCAAGGCTGCATGGGGAAGTCCAGCGTTACGGTTTTTTCTTCATAAGAGCAACTGAAATTCTCCGAACGCATCATACCGTTAAGGATATCTTTTTGTACTACATTGTTTTCCTTCATGGTTTTTTCCATGTAGGCTTCCATTTTCTTCTGACCTTCCATTTTCTAAATATCCTTCATACACAAAAGTGAGATGTCGTTTTTCTTAAGAACCTTACCTGCTTTTTCCGGGTCTCCAACTTTGAATATCAGAGTGGCTTTGCCGGTCTCGGATCTTATCATTGAATAGATATAATCTACACCTATACCTTCATCGGACAGCTTTTCAAGTACAGAGTGCAGGGCTCCCGGCACATTTTCAAAACTTACGGCAATGACCGTGGTTATACTGGCAGTGAAGCCATTTTCATTCAGTACATTGACCGCCTTGTCCGGGTCGTCTACTATACATCTCAAAATACCGAAGTCTACTGTGTCTGCTATACATACCGCTTTCATGTCGATATTGTTGTCCTTCAGTATTTTGGTATAGTCGGACAGTCTTCCCGTTTCATTCTCCAGAAAAACCGAAACTTGTTTAATAAACATATTCTCCTCCTCTGCTAAATTATACTCTTTCAGAAAGATTTCTTGTATCTTCAACTCTGACTGCTTTGCCTTCGCTCCTTGGCAGAGTTCCTTCATTCAGGAACCTTAATGTACAACCGATACCAAG
>DAIMEC010000183.1:0-1667 GCA_036725465.1 Bacillota bacterium
CGTAGGTTGCTTTATCTTCTATATCATTAAGGGCCTCTGCGCCTTTTTCCGGATTTTCTTTTGCTAAATCAAATACGGCCGCGGCACTTTTTTCATCCACCTCGGCTCTTACTTTTGTATTATTCTTTTGCATGACCGCCGAACCCGGTCCTGTTGCTCCGCAGCCTGCTGAAACAGCTACTATGAGCAGGAACACAATGGCCAGCCTAAGTTTTTTTCTCATTTTCCCTTACCCTTTTATGCCACAAACGGTCAGTTATAAAACAATTTACAGTCTGATGTTATATAATCAACGCCCCATCCCATAATTTTTAAAGCGATCCCTGCGTCATTCACTGTCCAGGCCCCAACCTTCACATCATTCTCATGGGCATATATAACATCTTCCGCTCCTATCATATCATACCTGGCTGATATAATATCAATATCAATTTCGTCATCTTTGCAAACGTTTACCCCGTCTTTTACTGAATATATATTTTGCTCTGTGGTCCTTTCTGAATCGGACATGAGAAGCATCGTTGTAACTTCGACATTTTTTAACTGGGCTCTCTTCTTTACTGTTTCCAGTACATTTCTGTAAAAACTGATCACCATGGAGCCTGGTCTTCCGGAAACTTCATCTATTATTTCATCAATATTTCCATCGGATATGTTCGTATCTTTTATTTCGATCACCGCCGGTTTTGTTCCTATATTTTCAAGGAATTCTTGAAAACCCGGTATAATCAGATTTTCATAATTTTCTATATTGACCCCTGCCGTAAGGGGGTATTCTTCTATTTGGTCATTCGTAAGATCCTTTACTCTTTTTGAAGGTGCAGAGCACATCCTTCCCAGATATTCATCATGAAAAAGAACTATGCTCCCGTCTTTGTTTTCCCATACATCGGTCTCAACAGCTCCAAATCCCTTCTCATACGCCTCCCGGAAGGCGGGAATGCTGTTTTCCGGAGCAAGCCCTCTGTATCCCCTGTGTGCCACAAAAACAGCGCTACTATTTTTGTCGATGTTATGTACAGTAACAGTCTTCGATGAATACTTGCCGGATCCATCTTTTGCTTTTACGGTTATCTTGGCACTGCCGGGGCCTTGCGCTGTCACATAGCCATTGCAGTCCACCAATGCCACAGCAGTGTTTGATGAAGTCCATTTGACTGATTTGTTGCTGGCGGATGACGGATAAACAGTATATGAAAACTTTGTTTTCCCAGCAGCATCTATTCCGTCATTATTTGCCAGATCATAAAGATTGCCCGAAGAAAGCTTTACTGATGTCACCCGTGTCTTTACCGTGACTTTGCAGGACACAGTTTTTTTGGTGCCGTCTGTGGTGGTGGCTTTTATGGTTACAGTACCGTTCTTCTTGCCCTTGACGATACCATTTGATGTTACTGTTGCAATGCTTTTGCTGCTTGTTTCATATTTTACAGACCGGTTTGAGGCAGATGAAGGTGTGCATTTTGAATTGAAGTTAAAACTCTTTCCTTTGTAAATGGTTTTTTTTGAAGAGGCGTTTTTCCATGACACTTTTTTCACCTTCTTCCCGACTGTCACTTTTACAGAATCCTTTTTTTTGGATCCGTCCTTAGCGGTGGCTGTTATTGTTGCGGTGCCTTTCTTTTTTGCTTTTATGGTCCCTTTTGAGGATACATAAATTACAGATG
>DAIMEC010000184.1:0-1636 GCA_036725465.1 Bacillota bacterium
TGCCCCATGGAAAACCGGACGAGGGAAGTTCTGAAAAGCAGTATGCAGGATCTCGGAATAATATGAAATGTAGGGGAAGGAGACAATGATGAAAATCGTAATATCAGGCCATGGAAGAACGGGCAGCATTCTTCAGGAAATGATAAATGAAAATAAAAATATGAGTGAGGCGACGGCAGAAGACGGAGATTTTGATGTGATAATAGATTTCAGTCATCCTGATAATCTGGAAAAAATAAAAGAATATGCACTCAAATATAAAAAGCCTGTGGTCATAGCCACTACCGGATATACAAAGAGACAGGAACTTTCCATAGAAGAAATGTCAAAAAGTGTGGCTGTGGTTTTTTCTCCCAACTTTTCCCCGGGGATAACGTTGATGCAGCGTTTGATCTCAGAGATCACCCCTTTGCTCAAAGATAGTTTTGACATGGAGATCATAGAGAAACACCATAGAAACAAACTGGATGCTCCCAGCGGCACAGCCAATTTGCTGCTTTATGCAGCAGATCCTGATAATGAATACTGTGTTAAGCATGGACGTTTTGGAAACGGGAAAAGAGAAAAGGAAATAGGAATACATTCTTTGAGATGCGGGAGCATTTCGGGGGAACATTCAGTCATATTTGCAGGTGAGGATGAGGTGATCGAAATAACCCATAGAGCTGTTTCCAACCGCATATTTGCAGCAGGGGCACTTAAAGCCGCTTTGTTTGCATTGGAACAGATGCCGGGACTATATTCCATGCATGATGTGCTTTTGGGAGGTGAAAAAAAATGATAGATGCACAGACGGTAATACAGCGTATAAGCAACTCCAAAAAAAAGACTCCTGTCAAAGTCATCCTTTCCGAAAGGGCAGATGTGGATTTCGCCGGATGCAGGGTATTCGGAAGAGGAGACCTGAAAATAGTATATGGTGACTGGGAGGATATCAAGGATGTTATAGCAGAGAACCGGGAAAAAATATCCGATTACGTGGTAGAGAATAACTGCAGGAACTCGGCCATACCTTTGATGGATACAAAAAACATAAAAGCCCGCATCGAACCTGGAGCAATCATAAGAGAGGGGGCGCAAATAGGGGAAGGAGCTGTTATAATGATGGGAGCCGTGATAAATATAGGAGCATCGGTGGGAAAGATGACTATGATAGACATGAATGCCGTACTGGGAGGAAGAGCCCGGGTGGGCAGGAATTGCCATATAGGAGCGGGCGCGGTGCTTGCCGGAGTCATTGAACCGCCCAGTGCAGAACCTGTGATAATAGAAGATGATGTTATGATTGGGGCAAATGCTGTGATCCTTGAAGGAGTAAAAGTCGGTAAAGGTTCTGTTGTGGCGGCAGGTGCCATCGTGACGGAAAACATACCCGAGGGAGTGGTGGCAGCAGGTATGCCGGCCAGGATAATAAAAGCAAAAGACCAAAAATCAAAGGCCAAGACCGTGATGGCAGAAGAACTAAGAAAGATCTGATAAAATACAACCACAAAAAACAGCGAGGAGATAATTATTATATGAATAGTACGGAAATAAAGGAAAGAGACAAAAAAAACATAATAAACACCTATAAAAGAAATGACACGGTAATAATTTCAGGGAAAAATGCTTTGTGCTATTCTCCCGAGGGCAGGGA
>DAIMEC010000185.1:0-1624 GCA_036725465.1 Bacillota bacterium
TGTATCACAAAGGGTTGGTGCCTCATTTTTCATTCTTAACTTTACAGACCGAAAAAAGACTTTGGGAGGAAGTAATGAATAGATTTATAGATTTTACTGACAGGATATGTCTGGTGACCGGAGCAGGCAACGAAAACGGCATCGGTTTTCAGACTGCAAGGATACTGGGAGAACTGGGGGGAAGGGTGATCCTTATATCCACCACCGAAAGGATATATAAAAGAGCTGAAGAATTGAAAAAAATGGACACCAACGCTGAGGGGATGACAGCAGATCTGATGGACAGGACTCAGGTAAAAAGTGTCATTGAGGAGATCATAAAAAAGTATTCCCGAATAGATGTGCTTATAAATAATGCCGGCATGGTACAGGTGGGACAGGAAGAGGAATTTGCAGCTTTTTCGGAGATGACAGACAAAAGCTGGGACGATTCCATAGACAGAAACCTTAATATCACATTCAATGTAACCAGGCAGGTATTATCCCATATGATAAAAAACAAATATGGCAGAATAGTAAATACTTCTTCTGTGACAGGGCCTCTTGTCAGTAACCCGGGAGAAGCCGCATACAGCGCTGCAAAAGCTGCTGTAGTTGGAATGAGCAGAGCAATAGCTATAGAAAATGCCAAACACAACATAATGATAAACAATGTGTTACCGGGCTGGATAGCTACGGATTCCCAGACAGAGGCTGAGGCTGTGGGAGGAGAAAACACTCCCATGGGGCGTGGAGGAAGCGCAGAGGAAGTGGCAAATATGAATGTGTTCCTGGCATCGGAAAAGGCTTCTTATATAACGGGGCAGACTTTTGTTGTTGACGGCGGTAACACTATTCAGGAATATAAAGGTCCCAAAGGATCATATTACTGACGTATCCGGGATGCGTAATACCGGTTTCATCTTTTGGATTTTATTACACTGTGATATAATTGTTTATGCGGAGGTATAGACAAATGCAAATAGCCGTTGTTGACGGACAGGGCGGAGGTATAGGCCGGTCCATAGTAGAAAAATTAAAGGCAGAACTGCCCGGTACAAAAGTAGTGGCACTGGGCACAAATTCGGTCGCCACAGGACAGATGTTAAAAGCGGGGGCAGATGACGGAGCCACCGGAGAAAATGCAATAGTGCACAACATGAAGCATGTTGATGTGGTGGTGGGGGTAGTGGGAATACTTACGGCCAATTCAATGATGGGAGAGTTGACACCGAATATGGCAGTTGCCATAGGGAGCAGCCACACATATAAAGTGCTGCTTCCCCTTAACAGATGCCATATACATGTGGTCGGAACAGAAGAAGCACCCATGGGAAAGCATATAGACGAGGCGGTAAAAGAAGTAAAGTCTTATATTGCAGGGAAATAAAAATTCACCTCAAAAATCATATCTGAACAATATACATAGATGGAGGAACGGAAATGTTTGTGGTAAAAAATGTCCTGGAAAAGTCAGAGCAGTTTTTTTTCGACAAAAGGGTAGAAGATATAGTTGTCGGAGTATCTCTTATTGCTGTACAGCTGTCCGATGGCAGCGTGGGTGTGTCATATGTTTTGAGGAATAGCCTGCCCACCGGCTGTTCTATATTTCCATATGCAAAAGAAGTACCGGGCAAAACAGTAA
>DAIMEC010000186.1:0-1603 GCA_036725465.1 Bacillota bacterium
TTCTGTCATTGTTGCATCTGTATGCCATTCCCGGGAGATGGGAAAGGAGAACGGATTTGCTTCTCTCACTTTCAGTAAGGGCATCTTCTATACTCTTTCTTTTTGTTATGTCCTGTACAATTGCAATATGGTTATATTTATGATCATTGGATAAAACCAGAGGTGCCACGATCACATTGACCCAAACCGTTGAGCCGTCAGGTCTGATATATCTTTTTTCCATCGAGTATCCTTCGATCTCCCCGGCATCCAGTTTTCTGGCATTTTCAAGCGCCTTTTGAAGATCCTCCGGATGTGTTATGCTCTGCCATCCCATCTCGACAAGCTCTTCTTTTGTTCTGCCGGTAATTCTTTCAAATGCGGGATTTACGCTGAAGAACCTGTTCGTTTCAGAAAAAACCTTGTCCTTGTTATGGGCTATAGATATCCCCACCGGCACTTTTTGAAAAATCGTATCAAAGGTGATCGCCTGTTCGTGCAGTTTGTTTTCGAGAGCTTTTTCGGCACGTATAAGCTCGATATGGACCTCTATCCTTGCCTTCAGTGAATCCATCTGGATAGGTTTTCTGATATAGTCAGCCGCTCCCAGTTTGAGTCCTTTGATCTCGTTATCAGGCTCATCATAATTTGTGAGAATTATGGTGCGGATCTTTTTCAGGCGTTCATCTGCATTTATTTTTTCTAATACCTGAAATCCGTCCATTACCGGCATTTTAAGATCCAGTATGATCAGGCTGATATCATTATTTTTCTCTATTATTTTCATAGCCTCCATACCGTCACAGGCTGTCAGTGTTTCATACTGGCTGAGACGCTTTTGTATAATAAGTCGGTCTGATGAGGAATCCTCAACTATCAAAATTTTGATCTGCATCGTCTCCCTTCCTTTCCAAAACATACTACTTTATGTTTTTTTCTTCCCTGATACTTCCTATTTCCCCCATCAGTTTTATCAAAAGGCTGCAGAATCTTTCCTTAAGAGAAGGTATATCTCTTTCGTTTTCTTCATCCAAAGCCCTTTGCAGCAAAACCGCCGATTCATAAAGGGTACTTGCCCCTATGCTCCCCGAACTGCTTTTGATCTTATGGATCATTTTCGACGCATCTTCATATTTCTTTTGATATATGGCCGAAGAAAGTTCTTCATTGAAATTGCTGTTTTCAGTCAAGTATATATCAAGCACCTGTTCATAGAGTTCTTCATCGTTCCCCATATTTTTGAGTCCGAGATCAGCATCAAGCACGCATGTATTCCGGTCTTCAGCTAATACATCTTTTATGACCTGCATGAATTTCTCAGGTTCCAGAGGTTTGCTTATGTATTTATATATACCGTTTTTGCGGCATTTTTCCCTTACACCTGATATCACATCGGCGGTAAGAGCCAATATAGGCACATCTTTTGATATCTTCCTTATTTCCGCCGCAGCTTCATATCCGTTCATTACGGGCATATGCAAATCCATAAGTATCAAGTCGATATCATTTTTCCGTTCTTTATATATTTCAAGGGTTTCTTTTCCGTCGTTGGCAATGATAGCCTCTATGCCCATCTGTTCAAGCAATGTTTTTGCTATGAGTTGATTTGTTTTATTGTCATCTG
>DAIMEC010000187.1:0-1590 GCA_036725465.1 Bacillota bacterium
CAGCTGAGCTATGCGCCCATATTGCTTACACAAGCTATTCTTGAAAGATTGTGGTAGCGGCGAGTGGAGTCGAACCACCGACCTTCCGGGTATGAACCGGACGCTCTAACCAACTAAGCTACACCGCCCCACCAGCGATAAAATCATCGCAAGAGTTATATTATCATTAGAATTCCACTGTGTCAAGGGAATTAAGGTCTGTCCCAAACCTCATTTTTGTTTTTATATTATACTTAAAATTTTGTCACATTCCAACATTTTTATCAGGGTCGCTTTTATTGGGTATGTATTTATTGTAGAATGATATAAAAGCAGGAAAGGATAGTTTTAAATGAAGAGAAGCGTGCTCATATTTGTGTGTATGTGTGCAGTAGTTTTACTTGTTTCCGGAGTATTTGTTTTTGCACAAAACCATATATCGGTATCAGAAAATTTCCCAAAAAACACTTTCATAAACGGCATCGACTGTTCCGGTCTTGATCTTGAAGAAGCCGAAAAAGTGCTCATAGAAGAATGGGAAAGCAGAGAATTCGTTATTATGCAGGATAACGAAGAGATCGGTAACATCAAAAACTTCGGTTTCGAATATGATATCGAAGATCCTCTTAACGAGGCCCTTTTGCACAGTGCAATAAACCCTCTTTATACTAACACAATAAAACCACAGAATAATCTTTTTGTGCCCATGAATATCAGCCGGATCTCCGATTCATTCAAAAAACAGTTCAACAAACTCAAAGTGCTCCATCAGAAGAGTGTTACCAAAACAGAAAATGCCTATGTTGATATGTCAGACAATGATTTTGATATAGTCAAAGAAGTTTACGGCAATAATATAGACAAAGACTTATTTTTTGATACGATCATTTCAGATATCGAGAATAATGTTTTTTCTCTTGAATACATAAAAAAAGATTTCTATGAGAAACCCACCATTACCTCCGAAAACTCTTCTCTTTTGGCAAAACAGGAATATTGCCGCCAGTATCTGTCCATGGAGATCACCTATGATTTCGAAGACAGAAAAAATACTGTGCCCCCTTACGCTCTTGACAAAATGATCATCGTAAAGGCTGGAACAGTTTCCGTTGACAGGGATGCTGTGGCAAAATACATCAAATCTCTGGCAGCAGAGTATGATACCCTGGGTATCACCAGAGAGTTTGAAGGAACTGACGGGATCACCGTGGAAGTATCCGGCGGAAGTTACGGATGGCTCATGGATCAGGAAGCCGAAATAGAATGGCTTTACAGGGCCGTAAAAAAAGGCAAGAACGTTCTGCGGGAGCCTGAATATCTTCAGACTGCTTTCAGCAGGAGCGAAAACGATATCGGAGATTCGTATGTGGAGATAGACCTGGGCAATCAGCGCATGTGGATGTATAAAAACGGTCAGCTTATAGTAAGCAGCTCTGTGGTCACGGGCACTCCCACAAAAAATAAACCGACCTACAGCGGGACCTACAGGCTTGCCTACAAGCAGCCAAACAGAGTCCTTAAAGGAGAAGACTGGGACGGAACCCAGTATGAAAGTCCCGTCAAATACTGGATGCCATTCAACCGGGGTCAGGGCATGCATGATGCTCCCTG
>DAIMEC010000188.1:0-1584 GCA_036725465.1 Bacillota bacterium
AGGCTGCCATTCAGTGGCTGTCATTATTACTTCTCCCAGCTTTATCATCAGCCAACCCACTGCCGGGCCGATGAATTTCGCCGCAAGTCCTCCAACAATTATGGTAACTGCAGGAGTGACCAGAATATCCACCTTCGTTTCCTTTGAAACCATCTTGCCGAATTCTGCACCGAGGGCTGCTGCAACAAAGGCTCCCGCAGGACCTCCTGCCATTTCGATACCGAATCCTGTCATTGTGGCTCCCAGATAGCCGGTGGCAGCACTGGCAAACAAAACCAGGGGAGGACTTTTTAGTGCCCATGCCACCGCCACACCTATGGCCGGACCCATCATGCTCATGGCGAAGGTGCCCACTGTGATCAGAAAACCAAAAAAAACATGGGTTTCAAGATCGGTCTGGGCCACCCCGCAAAGCATACCGACTCTTTCACCTATGGTTTTGATTATCAGTCCTATAAGAAGTGATGCGAAAAGCCCCAGTGCCATGGCAGATAAGGCATCCTGGACATATCTTTTCACACTTATTTCTATGTCTTTCCTTTCAAGAAATCCTATGTTTTTTTCCATGTTTTTTCCTTTCTTTTTGTCACAGGTATTTAAATTTTTGCGATGCTCTTTTTGAAATATGACTTTCTCATTGTAGCAAAGGAGAAGTGTTGTGTCAAGACACCTGTCATTACAACTTTTTCATCTGCTCATTGAGTTATTTTTTATAAACTGTTATAATCATATATACAAAAAGCTTAAGGAGTTGTTTTGATGGATCCCGAAAAAAGACGCAACAGAATAATTGAGATCCTGGAGAAAAGTACTGAACCGCAAAGTGCATCGGCAATTGCCGATATGCTATCTTTCAGCAGACAGGTGATCGTGGGCGATGTGGCTCTCCTTAGAGCTTCCGGATTTGATATAGAAGCGACCCCCAGAGGATATGTGCTTGACCCTTCAGGTTTGTCTCAGTTCCCTTATGTGGGCACTGTTGCATGCAAACATTACCATGACAGACTCAAGGAGGAGCTATATGCCGTTGTTGACCTGGGCGGCACTGTTATAGACGTAACTATAGACCATGCTCTTTACGGTCAGCTTTCCGGTCTTCTTGACATTTCATCAAGAAGGGATGTGGATCTTTTTTGTGAAAAAGTGGAAAAGGACGGTTCTCAACCATTAAGTATACTTACTGACGGCATTCACATTCACCGCATAGGCTGCAAGGATGAGGAAACATTCAAAACAATAGAAAAAGAACTGAAGGATTCAGGCATAGGTTTTTAACAAATGTATTAATATTTTTCCACAGTATACCGCCTTAAAAAAGGACCGGTTCCCCATTATGAGGTCCGGCCCTTTTTATTGATTTTTTGCTATGTTCCGATGATTACTGATAAGTAAGTGACTCTTATGCTATCTTGATTCTATATGCACTCTTTTAAAGTCTCTTCATATATCTCAAGACCTTTTTCAAGCTGTTCATCTGTTACACAAAGAGGACAGAGGAATCTTATTACATTATTATATGTTCCGGCGCCTTCCAGCATAAGTCCCTTCTGAACTGCTCCTGCCACTATCTTGCCTACTATTTCT
>DAIMEC010000189.1:0-1521 GCA_036725465.1 Bacillota bacterium
ATTCTCAGCTGTTTAAGGCCTTTTGAGGAAAGATACTCTCCCAGAGTGTTCCTGATTTCTTCGGGAGGATATGCTACGCTGACAGCAGGCATTGAAGCATCGTACCTGGTCATACATACGTAGTATATACCGTTGAATTCTTTTTTTCTTTTGAATGCGTCAAATCCCGGATCCACAAAAGCCCTTGTGATCTCCCTGGCCCGGTCGGGTCTGAAGTTGAACATAATTACAGAATCATCCCGGCTTAACAAAGAAGGGGTATCTATTACTGTTGGCAGAATGAATTCATCATCTTCTCCTCTTTTGTAGGCTTGGTTTATGGCATCTGCGGCAGAAGGCGCATGGTGTCCTTCAGCAATGGAAATCGCATTATATGCTTTTTCCAGTCTGTCCCACCGTTTGTCTCTGTCCATGGCATAATACCTGCCGCAAAGGGTGGCTATACGTCCGATACCGGTTTTTTTCATGTATTCTTCCAGCTGGTCCATGTATTTTTTTGCACATCTGGGGGGGACATCTCTGCCGTCCAGAAAGCAATGCACAAAGACTTTTTTCAGACCTTTCTTTTTGGCCATGTCAATGAGAGCAAAAAGATGGTTGATATGGCTGTGGACCCCACCATCAGAAACAAGTCCCATCAGGTGAAGGGATGAATCGTTTTTTATGCAGTGATCCATGGCATCTGTAAGAGCCTTATTGGAAAAAAAGTTTTTTGATGATATTTCATTTGTTATTCTTGAGAGATCCTGAAAGACTATCCTGCCGGCACCTATATTAAGATGACCGACTTCAGAGTTTCCCATTTGTCCGTCAGGCAACCCCACATCCTTACCTGATGCACCAATTGTAGTGTTTGGATACTCGGAAAAGATCCTGTCCAAGTGGGGTTTTTTTGCTGTGGCAATAGCATTGCCTTTTTTTATTTTGTTGCCGTCTTTACTTATTCCGTATCCGTCCATTATTAGCAGTACTGTTGGTTTTTTGAATGTTTTCATCGCATCCCTCTGTGTTCTTTTAAGGTACATATCGTATGTTAATTATACCACAGAGAAACCATTCATGATATAATAGAATCATGAAATGGACACCAGAACAAAAAAAAGCGATAGAGCTCAGAAACACCAGTATACTTGTTTCCGCAGCAGCAGGCTCGGGTAAGACCGCAGTTCTTGTTGCACGTATAGAGCACATAATAACCGGTGCAGATATATCTGAAGAGATCCAATATAAACCTGTTCCCATAGACAGGATGCTTGTAGTTACATTCACAAATGCGGCGGCTTCCGAAATGAAAGAGAAAATATCTGCAGCTCTTAATAACGCAGCCCTCGAAAGTCCGAAAAACCTTTCTTTGATCCAAAACCAGCTTTACGCGCTACAGAACGCAAACATAAGCACATTTCATTCTTTTGCCATGGAAGTGGTAAGAAGATATTTTCATCTTACGGATATTGATCCGGATTTCAAAATATGTGATGAAGTGGAAAGCACAATAATGAAATCAGAGGCAATGGACAAAGT
>DAIMEC010000190.1:0-1458 GCA_036725465.1 Bacillota bacterium
GCTATTTACAATAATATTTATATTGTTAACTTCCATAGCCTTTTCTAAAGCAAGGACCACATCAGACGCCTGGCCGGATAAAGGATACAACCGCCCTTCTTCTTCCTCTCTGATGGATATTCCAACAGATCCAAAAAAAGACATCACATCATCAGAGTCCATACATTCCCTGTTTGAAATGTTGCATCTCCCATTGCCTGTGGCATACAGTTTTTTGCCCGGCATCTCTTTTTTTTCTATAATGAATATATCTTTTGCCGGCGATTTTTGTGCGGCAGAAATCGCCGCAGCCATGCCTGCGGCACCACAGCCGATTATGCAGATGTCAGTACTATTCTTTTTCATAACATATCGATTGTATCACAATTTTTTTCCGATCTCTACAAACTCCTGAAACTCATTATCTCATCATTGATTTGCTTGTGTTTCAATGTTATCATATTTCAGTCAGGAGGTTTACAGATTGAGATCAATAATGAAATTCTTTTTTGTTTTTATAATAATAGTTTTGATTGCCGTTCTTATAGGTGCCGGCATTTTGGCTTATTCTTTCTTTGTGGAACCGCAAAGACTATCGGAGACAGAACTTAAAATGAGCGATCCTAAAATAACGAAGTCGCTGTCCGTTGCAGTTTTTGCTGATACCCATTTCGGAAATGATTATGATATATCCGACTTCAAAAAAGCCACAGAGAAAATCAATGAAGCTTCTCCGGACATCATCATTTTTTTGGGCGATCTTATCGATGATTACAACAACTATGACGGTGATATGGACCATATCATCTCAGCTCTTTCATCTCTTGATGCCCCCTATGGCAAGTATGCCATATTCGGAAATCATGATTACGGAGGAGGGGCAGAAAGGCTGTATAAGGGATGGATGGCGTCTGCAGGCTTTACAGTGTTAAAAAACAGCACTGTAAGCCTAAAGGGCAATATTGCCCTTACAGGCATAGATGACTGTCTCATAGGATACGGAGATCCTTCTGCGGCAAACGGCCTTTCACCGGATCATTATAATATCGTTATCTGTCATGAACCCGATATTGCTGACAGTATAGCAGGCACGAACACAGATCTGATGATAGCCGGCCATACCCACGGCGGTCAGGTCAATATACCTTTTTATAAGGACCGTTATCTTCCTGATCTGGGCAAAAAATATATAAAAGGGAAATATATTCTGGATAATAAAGAAAAGACCGTCGTATATGTTAACAACGGTCTGGGAACAACAAAAGTCGGTGCCAGATTTATGGCCGTCCCCGAGGTGACCTATTTCTTTTTATGCGGCATATGAATACCCAACTCTAAAGTACTTATTCCCTGAAGAACAAATATTATACCAAGCAGCATTACTGTGCCCATTCCAAGTAGAAGATAATCAAGAAAAGCATAAGCTCCCGCAACAACGCATATTATACCCGTACCCATTGCCCAGTAATGATTCTTTTT
>DAIMEC010000191.1:0-1428 GCA_036725465.1 Bacillota bacterium
TCTTAAGGCTATGATTTGTCTGTTAAGATTTGATTCCTCTATCCGGTCCCTGTCTATCAGGTCAATGGTCCCTATCCCGGCTCTTGCCAGAGCCTCTGCCGCGTAGCCTCCCACCCCCCCGATACCGAAAACAGCCACCTTCGCCCTTTTTAGAGCTGCTGTGGCTTCAGTTCCGGTTATAGTTTCTGTTCTTTGATGCATTCTGCTCATAATTTTATGATTTCCGTTCACTTCATGTATTTACCGACTACTTTGTAAACCGTTTCTGTGTCATATCCCAGATAGGCAAGTTTCCTTCCAAGTTTTGCCGGCAAATTTTCTTCCTTTCCTGATGCTGTCGCCAGCTTTTCTGCCTGACGGAGGGCTCTTTTTATTTCCTCTTCTGAAAGATCTACTCCGTTTTCTTCTTCATAGCTTCTTGATGCTTCTTCAATATCCTCCCCTGAAATGCCAAGCCTTGCCAGATTTGCAGCGATTTTTTTCTTTCCCCATCCCTTTGCAAAAGAATACCGTAAATATTCGCCGCAGTATCTTTGATCATCAAGGTAAAAGGAATTTTCCAGATAAGATATGCAATCCCTAATATCTTCGTCTGAGAATCCCTTCTCTGCCAGATGATCTTTAATCTCTTTTTTTGTCCGGCTTCTTCTTTCAAGGTGTCTGAGAGCAACATCGTTAATATCCATAACTGTCTCCTGCAGTGGCTATTATGCAGTTTTCTCCCATGGCGGTCTTGAGCTCACAGATAGCCTCAATGCCTGTACAATGCACCGGCATAATATTGTCGACCTTTTCCTTAATGACCTGTTTGATGACCTTCTTTCTCATATCGGCAGAAGCGCTGTAAAGATGCATGCCTGCCGCCAGAAGAGTTATTTTTTCTTTTGGAAAAAGTTCCTTTGCATATTTTATAACAGGGATGACTCCTTTATGGCTGCATCCCGAAAATATGAAAAGATCTTCTTCCCTTATGGCCAGGAACTGTTCATGGGTCATATTATCTTTTACATAGGTGCCGTCCTGGCATTTTATATAAAAATCCTCAGTCATGGCCATGCCTTTGTAATCGGGTATGGTGCCTGAAATGCATACATTGTCGGTCAGCCATGTGGGTCCGTCAGTGAGCACAAGTCTGTCTTTTACTTTTTTCTTTTCTTCATCGGTCCAAAGAATACCGCAGGGTTCCTTATCTATCTGGCCGTTTTCATCGGTCCCGTAAGAGTCGGGAAAAGAATCTTTATGTATGAAAACGGGAGCTTTTTTGTTTATTTTACAAAATTCCGGGACACCTCCCGCATGGTCATAGTGGCCGTGGCTTATAACGGCAAGATCCACGCTTTTTAGATCAACGGACATTCTCTTTGCGTTTTGCGAAAACACTGCTGCCGTGGCTCCCGTATCAAAAAGTATGTTATACCCATATGTCTC
>DAIMEC010000192.1:0-1402 GCA_036725465.1 Bacillota bacterium
CATTGTAGAAATAATCTGTGTGGAAAAAGGCCGTCTCAAGATCTCCGACTGTGCTCTGGATCACACCCTTGATCCGGGGGATGTCTATATTTTTAATGCAATGGACGCTCACAGGATACGCCCTTTATCACCCGGCACCGTGATTTTGACAGTTCATATCGACAAGCGCTATTACAGCAGGTTTTTTGAAGACCTGCGGGACATTTATTTCATATGCGGATCTGAAAGTCCCGAAAAAGATTCCCGGGAACTTGATTACCTTAAACATCTAATGCATGCCCTGTTCAAAGAGTGCTCTTCAGAAACTCCCAGTGATCTTGTATCAGAAAACCTGGTAAGGGAAATGCTGGAGCTTCTTTGCGAACAGTTTCGCTATTACTTTTACAGAAAAGAGCCCGACGGCAGTTATATGCTTTTTCGCAGATCCAGCTCTACGGCAGCCATGAGCCATAACAAAAGAGCTTATGAAATAGTTGACTATATCTATGATAACTTTTTCTGCCGACTGAGGCTGACTGACGTGGCAGCAAAGTATTACTTGAGTCCCTCTCACATGAGCAGATACATAAAAAAAGTGATCGGTCTCTCTTTTTCGGAGATACTGACTCTCGCCCGTTGCGAAGAAGCCGAACGGCTTCTTTTTGATACGGAAAAAACCGTGGATGAAATAGCGGGAGAAGTGGGCTTTGTCAACAGAAAGCATATGGCGGTGAATTTCAGAAAATGGTATGGAAAAACTCCGACAAATTGGCGCAAAAGCCTGGAAGAAGAAAAAATATTTTAGCACAATAAAAAAGAGCTGCCCGGCAAAATCACTTGCACTGTGGGCAGCTCATTTTTGTTTTGATTTTTTGTTTTGGCCTTTTTGATATTGCTCTTTTTTCTTGGCCTTTTTGGTTTTGCACTTTTTTACAAAAGACGTCTGATGCATGAGAGCGGTCTGTAACCGGCATTTCCAACTATTATTCCTGTACTGGAAGTACTGGCATGTACTATCTGCCCGCCGCCGATATATATGGCTACATGGTGCGGATAAAAGAACAGATCTCCGGGTCTTGCATCGCCGTATGAAACAGCCTTTCCGTAGCTCCTCTGGGCGGCTGCACTGTGAGGCAGTGAAATGCCGAAATGTGAATAAACACTCAGAGTGAATCCGGAGCAGTCAGCTCCATTGGTAAGACTTGTTCCTCCCCATACATAGGGATTCCCTACAAACTGAAGTGCGTAGCTTGCAACTTTTGCTCCGGTCTTGCTGATCTTGGTTCCTTTTATTACGACTTTTGCCTCGGGCTTTTTTGTTACTTTTTCTCCGATGACTTTGCTGTCTATTACTTCTCCGTTTTCTTTTTTTACTATGGAAGTAACTTCTTTAACGCCCTTCTCACCTTCTTCAGCGACCTTT
>DAIMEC010000193.1:0-1395 GCA_036725465.1 Bacillota bacterium
TGAAGATAGACAGGGAACTTTTTGATGAGTTTGAAACAGACGAAAAGGTCGCAGGCATACTGGCCTCTGTGATGCGAATGGCCAGGTGGCTTTCAATAAGCGTAATAACAGAAGGTGTGGAAAGCGAAAACCAGAGACAGTTCCTTAAAAATATCGGATGCAACATGATGCAGGGATATTATTTTCTCAGGCCGGTCCCGGCTGATAAATTCATGGAATATGTGAAAAAGAATAAAAAGAAAACGGCAAAAGGCGCCGGAGCCGGGGCGCTTACCTTTGATGCAGGAGATATACTTGACAATGATGTGATGATGAACATGATATATCATAAATTCATGGAGGGGGTTGGAATATATGAATTGATCGGCGACAAACTGAAAATAATAAGAGTCAATGACGGCTATTGCAGGATGTTCGGCTATGACCCGAAATCAACGCCAGAAGGAGCCGACAATATCTACCTTATGATCCATGAGGACTACAGGGACATGCTCAAGGAGGAATGTCAGACGATAGCCAGGGAAAAATGTGAAAGACAGTTTGAATTGCGCAGGAAGACCGGATATGGCAAATATGTTTGGGTCTGGGCCGGAGGCACTTATATAGGAATGAAAAACGACCATCCCGTTATTTGCTTTTTGCTCCGTGATATAACAAGATATGTTGAAAGCCAGAAACAGGCAGAAATAAAAGTCGCAAAACAGAGAGAGCTGTATATGAAGCTTATGGAAGATACCAATGTTGGCATATTCGAGATAGAAACAGAAAAAGATGAGCTTACGGTATACACAAAAATGCCTGACGGCCAACGAAAGGATTTTACAATTAAAGGGATAGCAAGTGAGCAGGGTGATCTAAGCAGCGATAATATAATAATGAAAAAGATATTCCCCGGAAACAAAAACATTTATAAGGAAGTAATAAATGCTGCAGAAAAAGGGCAGCAGAACGGAGAAATCGAGTACAAGGCTGATTACTACGGGGACGGATACAAATGGTATAAATCATATTATGAGACTGTTCTTGATCAGGAAAAGGGGAAGGTCACCAATATAATAGGCAGAACTGTCAGTATAGAAAAGGAAAAGGAAATAGAACACAGACTGAAACAGGAAAAAGCTTACAGGGCCGCTATTTTCAAAGAGATGCTGGTGGTATACGAGATGGATATAACCCTTGACATAAGTGTTCCCATGTACAGAAACCAAAAAAGAGCAGGCGAATACTATCCGTTCAATTACTATACCGATTTTGAAAAAAGCAGAGATTATATCTATAGTGAAGACTATGAAGATGTAAAAGAAAGCTTTCAGGAAGCATATTCCGGGAAACTTCTTGAGAAAGGTATCGAAGATGTAAAGAAAAAATACCGTATAAAAAACAGAAAAGGCGACT
>DAIMEC010000194.1:0-1385 GCA_036725465.1 Bacillota bacterium
TTCGTCACTTTTGGCAATGAGGACGAAAAACTTTACAGATATATACTAAATCAATATAATTGACAAGGGAGGAAACAATATGACAGAAAAACAAAAACTTATTGACAGGATCAATGAATTCTACTTTGAGATAATCGAAGAATACAAAGAAATAACAGCAAAAATAAAAGCAGAGTCTTCTGCTACGGCTGTATTCAAAAAAAAGGATTATGAGGGGAACATAAACAGGCTAAAAAAATGCAAAGCGGCAGCCTTGAGGATCGATGTAAAAAATGTAAAAATAGACGAAGACGATGAAACCTCAAAGGATGTGGTAGAGAGATTCGAAAGGGCACTTTCCCTTTTTAACTCTCTTTGTGATTCCCAGATACAGCTTCAGACCGCGTTCATGCAAAAGGCAAAAAGAGAGGCAAAAGTCACCTTCGGCGACTGCAGTGTCATAATGAAAAAAGTCAACACAAACAATGGCGCCACTCAGGTGGCCATCCATGATCTTGATCTGGTATTCGCAGATTATATTGCGGATGAAGAATATGAACCCCGCGGATGCTGACAAATACATTTTATTAAGGAGAAATGGAATGAAAAATATACTCATTACCGGAGGCCCTACCAACGAACCCATTGACGAAGTCATGAAAATCACCAATATGTCTACAGGAAGCCTTTCCGTCTCCCTGGGACAGCTTTTTTATGAAGCAGGATACAAGGTGTGTCTTGTGCTCAACAACAGCGTATCCGCCGATAAACTGCCCATAGACAAGAATATATCCGTAATAAGGATAGAAACCACGGATGACATGTCAAATGCCATTGAAACAAAGAGCAGGCAGGAGCATTTTGATGCAGTCATACATGCGGCGGCAGTGGGTGATTACAAGGCGGATTTTTCATTTCTTATGGAAGACATGGCAGCCGAGATATTCAGAGTCAAAGATACTATAGAGTCGGAAAAGGAGATACTGGATATAATGCTGGACCCTGTATGTAAAATCGATGATTCTTCCAAGATAAGCAGCTATCAGGCCAACCTTACAGTAAAACTGGGGTTGACCCAGAAGATCATCGCAAAATTGAGGGAATGGTTCCCCGGAGCTCTCCTTATAGGATGCAAGCTGCTGGAAAATGTACAGGAAGAAGAGCTTTTCCAGGTTGCCCAGGCTCTGTGCAAAAAGAACCGAATGGATTATATACTTGCCAATGATCTGGCAAAACTAAGGGCCGGCATTACTGCCAGATATCCCGTATCAAATGAAGGGTACACCGGTCACAAACTGGATACGGCAAAGGATATATTTGATTTTGTCAATGAGAAGCTCGGCTGATAAAAAATTATAAATGGACATCCATACGGGAGAAAGAATCAAAACCAATAACGGGAGAAA
>DAIMEC010000195.1:0-1224 GCA_036725465.1 Bacillota bacterium
CCTTCCTCAAGGGCTTTTTTGCTTTTTTTGATTTCTTTCCATTCCAGCTTCATCCACTTGCTGTCTTCAAAAATTGCTGTTACTTTTTCACCGATCTTATTCATTTCGGCTTTGTTGTCATTTTCCTTATCTTCCTTGAGTTTCTGATACTTTTTTATGTATCTTTTCACGCTCTCCAGGGATTTTTTTTCTGCTTCCCATTTTTCTATGCTCTTTGCAGCTTTTTCATCCATTTTAAAAAGTCCCTCCCTCTTTGTCACAAATTAGACTTATTGCCATTATATTAAACAGATTTTTTTTGTCAACCGAAATTGAGTTATTATTCTGTTTTCGCCTTTTATTTGTCTAAACTTTTTTGGTATCCATATATACGGCTTCTTTTGTGGATGCTATGGCTTCCTGCAGAAGTCTCATCCCTGCCCAGGAAGTTATATCGTTGATATCAAGAGGCGGAGATATTTCCATTATATCCATGGCATCTACAGGCAGTATTTCCATTATCTTTTCTACAAGATAAATGAGACCCTGCGTGGTTATCCCTCCGGGAGCGGGAGTCCCGGTCCCCGGTGCTGATGCGGGATCCAGCACATCTATATCAATAGTAAGATATATAGAATCATATTTTTTGTATCTCATTGCAATTTCTTTGAAAGCATTGGGATATCCCCTTGTAAATATCTGCATCGCAGATATCATTCCGATCTCGGGGTTCTCTTTTAGCATATCCAGTTCTTCTTTTTCTGCGGCACGTACACCAACAAAAAACAGGTCTTCGGGTTTTATGACATCGTTTAACGCATGTCTCGCAGTGCTGGAATGTGACCAGTGTCTTCCTTCAAAACTCTCTGCCATATCGAGATGGGCATCAAAATGTATTATTCCTATCTTCGCATCCGGATCTTTTTCTCTCTGGTATTTTGCATACGACTTATGGATAGGGATGGTCATGGAGTGATCGCCGCCGACAAAAACACTTAATTTGCCCTGCTTCATCACTTCATATGCTGCATTTTCAGCATTCACATAAGTTGCCGCATATGTTTCATCTACTATAAGATCTCCAAAATCATACAAATCGTTTTTTTCTATGGGGCACCAGCTGTCGGTACCTTCCGGCATAAATCTTCTGGCCAGATCTCTTATCTTCATTGGAGCTTCCACCGCACCTTTGCCCAGCAGACTGCCTCCATCATAGGGTATGCCCATCATGCATACTTTTGCCTG
>DAIMEC010000196.1:0-1175 GCA_036725465.1 Bacillota bacterium
GCGATCATCCCGGGAAGTTTTCTGCATACTTCCTCCGATACAGAGGCCACCGATATCTTATGCCCTTTGCCAGGGGAACCACAAAAATGCCCTTTTCTTCAAGCCTTTTGCTTACTGCTGCCGGATCTTTTACAGGTATGCATGAAAAGAATCCCGAATCAAAGGGAACAAGGGGAAGCCCCGCTTCAATAACTGCATCGCTGAAAGTTTTTCCTCTTTTTATGAGCATCTGTCTGTATCCGGCTCTTTCTTTATTGACACTTTCCAGAAGATCCTTATCTTCATATACTTTTGAAACCAGTACCTGTCCGCTTCTGGTGCTGTTTGACCATGT
The DNA here is from genome assembly GCA_036725465.1 of Bacillota bacterium. Classification (GTDB taxonomy): domain Bacteria; phylum Bacillota; class Clostridia; order Peptostreptococcales; family Anaerovoracaceae; genus UBA1422. Next base: position 335 of record DAIMEC010000196.1, read on the forward strand.
GCCTCTTGCAGAAAACTCATTGACCAGTTTGAATTCTGCAGCGATCTCCGCTGAAGGTGCCATGGCGATCATTGCTCCGCATCTCATTCCGTAAAGAGTAAAAGTTTTAGAAAAACTGTATCCGATAACGGGCAATACATTTGATGGCAGATTTTCAAGTTTTGGAAGAAAAGTCCTGTGTTCCTCCTCGTCTCCGGCGAAATCGATATACGCCGCATCTACAAAAAGAGTTATCCTTGCCTTTTCAGCAGCCTCTTTTACCGCTTCTGAAACCGCATTCCAATCATCTTCGTCAAGAGAATACCCGGTGGGATTGTGAGATGGAGTGTTCAAAAGGATCAGAACACTTTCCTGCTCTTTTGCCAGCTTGTTGAGCTCTTCAGAAAAACCCTTTCTATTGAATCTGTTGTTTTCATCAAACATGGGATATACGCAGAGTTCCCTGTAAAGCTCTCCGGTTATTGTCTTATACGGTCCCCAGAACCAGTCGGAAGTAAGGACTTTGTCTCCGATTTTAGAATAATTAGCAACTATATTTCTAAGAGCACCCGTTCCTCCCGGTGTGGCCACTACTTCCACAAAGGAAGAGGATATGTGCTTACCGAAAGCCGCTTTCATGACAGCTTTTTTGAAGCCCGGTGTTCCGCCTATCGGGGCATACTCTGCAAAGTCCATAGGTTCAAGTTCCTTTAATGCCTTAACTACCGATAAAAGCACCACCAGTTTGCCGTCATCATCAAGCAGAGAGCCAATAGTCGCATTGATCACTTTGTCCCTTCCTGCCTCTTCGGCCATTTTTTTCGCTCTTGCATTAAGGGCAAATATTTTATCCTCCTCGGGT
>DAIMEC010000197.1:0-1081 GCA_036725465.1 Bacillota bacterium
TTTTCTGCGATAACGCAGGAGAAAGCATAAAACTGATAAAAGAAAATGTGAAAGCCTGCAGAGCCGAAGACCGTTCGGAAATAATCCATTCCGATTACCGCAAGGCTCTTTCCAAAATGGAAGTTCAGGCGGACATTTTTTTTCTGGATCCCCCCTACAAAAAGGACCTCTGGGAGAAAAGCATGGAAATGATAGCCGAGCTTGGACTCCTGGCTCCGGGAGGCGTAATAGCGGCGGAACATCAACGGGACAAAGAATTGCCGGATGAAATAGCATGCTTCAAAAAAACAAAGGAGCGCAGGTATGGCACAGTTGTATTGTCCCTTTTCGTGTGATAGAATATTTAAAGTAATATTCGGCGAAATCCTTAAAGATTTTACGGAGGGTGATAATGAGAAAAGCCTTATATGCAGGATCTTTTGATCCTCTGACCTGCGGACATGTGGATCTGATAAAAAGGGCAGCAAAACTGTATGACGAACTGGTTGTGGGAGTCATAAGCAACCCTGCCAAAAAACCTTTCTTTACAGAGGAAGAAAGAAAACAGATGATAAAAGGAGCCATTGACTATATCCCCAATGTCACTGTGGATTCTTTTTCGGGGCTTTTGGCCGAATATGTGAACGCCAACAGGTTCAATGTGGTAATAAGAGGACTTCGAGGCAGCACTGATTTTGAATATGAAATACAGATGGCACAAATGAACGCCCGCCTTTATAAGGGAAAGGTCGAGACGATTTTTCTCATGACCGATCCAAGTTATTCCTTTATAAGCTCCAGCATGGCTAAAGAGGTATATTCCCTTGGTGGTAATATAGAAGGGCTTGTTCCTGAAAGCGTACTGGAAGTAATGAATGAGAAGATGAAATCCGGGAGGTAGAAAATGAAAGTACTTGAACTGTTGGATGAAATAGAAGAAATCGTTGATACCGCATCGGGATTTCCTTTGACCGGAAAAATCATGGTGGATGCCGGCGATCTTCTTGAAATAGTCAAAGAGATAAGGACGGAGCTGCCGGACGAGATACATCAGGCCCAGTGGATCAAAAATGAAAGAGACAGGATCCTGGCAGACGCCAAA